>CADCQD010000076.1 GCA_902803485.1 uncultured Eubacteriales bacterium
CTCTCCGGCTGGTCAATGTGCCATAAACTAACAAAGGCACCTTGCCAGGTATATTCCTTTGCCAGGTGCTTTGTTTCTTCTGCTATTTATTCAGTTGTTCTGCGTTGTGCTGTTTGACTTTCAGGTTGTTCATTGCCCGGGCGAACATCAGCTGGGCCTGGACGTAGTCCCGGCGTGCCTGTTTTTCCCGCATGGCGAGCTGGGCGGCTTCCGCCTGCCGGCGCTCTGCTTCTTCATCGATCTCATCCGGTGCCATGGCGGATTCGCAGATCAGGCGCACGTTTTCCGCGGATACGTCCAGAAGCCCCCGGGTGACTGCGCAGCTTCTGCGGGTACCGTCCGGCAGCGTAAAGCCGGCTTCTCCGGTCAAGACTGCCGCGGTCAGCGGGATATGGCCGGCCATGATGCCCAGCATACCGTCGCTGATGGGGACTGTGAGTGATACACAGGGGCCCTCATAGAACGGCCGCTCCGGCGTTAAGATCTGAAGTTCAAAGGTTTTCATAGGATTCCCCGATCAAAACGTTCAATACAATCAAATGCGATCAGCGCGATCAGCGCGATCAATACGATCAATGCTTTATTTCAGTTCATTTGCGAGTTCTTCGGCTTTTCTGCGGACGTCTTCCACTGTTCCTACGTTGAAAAAGGCTGCTTCCGGGCAGTCATCCAGTTCTCCGTCCAGAATTGCGCGGAAGCTTCTGATGGTATCGGATAAGGGCACAAATACGCCTTGTACGCCTGTAAACTTCTCAGCCACACTGAAGGGCTGGGAAAGGAACCGCTGGATCCGCCGGGCTCTGAGCACGGTCTTCCGGTCCTCTTCGGACAGTTCGTCCATTCCGAGGATCGCGATAATGTCCTGCAGTTCCTGGTAATGCTCCAGGATCTCCTGAACACGCCGCGCTACCTGATAATGCTCTTCACCTACGATGTCCGGTTCCAGGCAGCGGGAACTGGATTCCAGCGGATCTACCGCGGGATAGATGCCCATTTCCGCGATCCGCCGGCTTAGGACGGTGGTGGCGTCCAGATGTTCAAAGGTGGTGGCAGGCGCTGGATCCGTCAGATCGTCTGCCGGTACGTACACTGCCTGAACAGAGGTGATGGAACCGTTCTTGGTGGACGCGATCCGCTCCTCCAGCTCGCCCAGCTCATTCGCGAGGGTCGGCTGGTAGCCTACGGCTGAGGGCATCCGCCCCAGAAGGGTGGATACTTCAGATCCTGCCTGCACAAAACGGAAGATATTGTCGATAAACAGTAAAACGTCCTTGTGTTCCTCGTCCCGGAAATGCTCCGCCATGGTCAGCCCTGTGAGGGCGACCCGCATACGGACGCCGGGGGTCTCGTTCATCTGCCCGAACACCAGGGCCGTCTTCTCCACTACACCGCTTTCCTGCATTTCCGTCCAGAGATCATTTCCCTCGCGGCTCCGCTCTCCCACGCCGGTGAATACCGAATAACCGCCGTGTTCCGTAGCGATATTGTGGATCAGCTCCTGGATCAGCACGGTCTTGCCCACGCCGGCGCCGCCGAAGAGGCCGACCTTTCCGCCCTTCGCGTAGGGTGCCAGCAGATCGATGACCTTGATGCCGGTCTCCAGTACTTCTTCGGTGCTGCTCCGCTCCTCATAAGAAGGCGCCGGGCGGTAGATACTCTTTCTGGGCGCGTCCGCCGGGATCTCCCCCTTCCCGTCGATCGTATCACCGAAGACGTTGAACAGACGCCCGAGGACATTTGCGCCTACAGGTACTGAAATGGGGGCCCCGGTAGCCAGCACGTCCAGATTCCGCCGGAGTCCTTCAGACCCCGCCAGCATGATGCACCGGACGGTGCTCCCGCCGATGTGCTGCGCCACTTCCATACTGCGCGTCTCGCCGCCGGCTTTATCTCCAAGCCTTACCCGGAGTTCCTCCCGGATGGCCGGAAGCTCTCCGTCCGCGAACTGCACGTCCACCACAGGCCCGTTCACACTCGCGATCTTACCGATATGAAGTTTTTCGGACGCGTTATCCGCCATTTCCCCGAAACCTCCTTCTGTATACTGTATGATCTACTCTGTTTTCTTTTTCAGCGCCCTCGCTCCCGCCGCGATCTCGATGATCTCATTGGTGATGGCGGACTGGCGCACGTTATTGTACTGGAGCTGAAGTTCTCTCAGCATGTCTTCCGCGTTCGTCCCTGCCGTCTGCATGGCGGTCATCCGCGCGTTCTGTTCACTGCTGTAGCTCTCCACCAGAGCGCTGTACAAAAAGCCGGTCAAATACGGCGGAACGATACCGTTCAGGACCGTATCCGGATCCGGCAGATATGTTTTACCGTAGGGAAGGACCGCAGTCTCATCCGGATAAAAGGCACTCTCCCGAAGAGGAAGCAGCGTCTGGCGCTGCACCGTACTGGGCCTTCCCGCGTGAAAATCCGTAAAGATCAGATCGATCCAGTCGACGATGTCCTCATTGTAGTAATATAAAAGCTGCGTGCAGATCTGCTGTGCCTCATAGACCGTCGGAAACGTATCCGGGAAAAAGAAGTCCTCCGCCATCCGGACTTTCTGCTTCTGGAAGTACTGCCTTCCGTATTCGCCGATAGGGAACAGTACCGCGTCCTCGTGCGCCTTCAGTTCCTGTTCCGCCGCGCGGATCGCCTCCTGGTTATAGCTGCCGGCGAGGCCTTTGTCGGAAGTGATCAGCACCAGCGCCCGTCCGCGGATACCTTCCCGGTCAGTATTCCGGAAATACCGGTTCACCGTCTTCGGGAAATACTTCAAAAGATCGCCGATCTCCTCCCGGAGCGCGTTGAAATACGGTTTCGTTGCATCCAGTCCGCGCTTTGCTTTCCGCATTTTTACGGAGGAGATCATATACATCGCGTCAGTCACTTTTTTGGTTTCTCTGATACTGCTGATCCGTACCCTGAGTTCAGATGCGCTTGGCATACGCTCCTCCTTTCCCTGATATCTGTCTTAGGTTTACGTAAACGACCGGATTTCAAAGAATTCTTTCATATCCCGGATGGTCCGGTCGCGAAGTTCCTCGGTATATTTCGTGCTTTCCTCCAGGCTCAGCACGCAGTGGGCGTGATGCTCCCGGAACCACTGGAGAAGCTCATTCTTTACTTCCGGGATCTTCTGCTCCGGAACGTTCATAAACATCCGCTCCCGGGCCGCGTAAAGAAGCACCACCTGTTCCCACATCATGAGCGGCTGCTGGTTCGGCTGCTTCAAAAGCTGCATCAGGCCGGCGCCGTATTTGAGCTGCCGGGTGGTCTGTTCATCCAGGTCGCTGCCGAACTGGGCGAAGACCTGCATCTCCCGGTACTGCGCCAGATCCAGCCGGAGCGTGCCAACCGCGTTTTTCATCATCGGCCGCTGGGCGGAGCCGCCCACACGGGATACGGAAAGGCCCACATTGACTGCCGGCCGCTGGCCCGCGTAGAACTGGTCTTTGTCCAGGAAGATCTGCCCGTCGGTAATGGAAATAATATTGGTCGGTATATATGCGGAAACGTCTCCCGCCTGAGTCTCAACAATGGGAAGCGCCGTCATACTGCCGCCTCCCAGCTCATCCGAAAGCTGGGCGGAACGCTCCAGAAGGCGCGAATGCAGATAGAAAACGTCCCCGGGGTACGCCTCGCGTCCCGGCGCCCGCTCCAGAAGCAGGCTGATGGTCCGGTAGGCTACCGCGTGCTTGGAAAGGTCATCGTACACGATCAGCGTATCACGGCCGTGGGTCATGAAATACTCAGCCACAGCGCAGCCCGCGTACGGCGCGATATACTGCATGGCGGCCGGGTCGCTTGCTGAACTGGATACGATGATGGTATACTCCATCGCCCCGTTTTTCTCCAGTGTATGCACGACCTTCGCCACAGATCCCGCTTTCTGGCTGATGGCCACATACACGCAGACCACATTCTTCCCCTTCTGGTTCAGGATGGTGTCCACTGCGATGCTGGTCTTCCCCGTCTGGCGGTCGCCGATGATCAGCTCACGCTGTCCGCGGCCGATGGGGAACATGGAATCGATGGCCAGGATGCCGGTCTCCATCGGACGGTTC
>CADCQD010000077.1 GCA_902803485.1 uncultured Eubacteriales bacterium
AAAAATGCAGATCTCTTGACTTGGATCCTGTTTACCTGGGAATCGACAAGAAGTCGAACAGGCAGTCAAAAAGAGCCAACAGAAAGACGAGCGAGTATGCTTTGCAGATGAGAGAAAAGCAGAAAGCAAAGTTTATCTATGGTGTGTTGGAAAAACCCTTTAGAAATTATTACAGCAAAGCAGAGCGCATGAAGGGCCAGACAGGCGACAACCTGATGATCACCCTGGAGCGCAGAATTGACAATGTTATTTTCCGTTTAGGTTTTGCAAGAACCCGTATGGAAGCCAGACAGATCGTTGACCACAGGCACGTGCTTGTAAACGGAAAGATCGTAAACATTCCGTCTTACCTTGTGAGTGTGGGCGATAAGATCGAGATCAAGGAAAAGGCAAAGGACTCTCAGCGTTATAAGGACATCCAGGAGATGACCGGCGGCCGCGCGGTTCCCGCATGGCTTTCAGCAGACCTGGAAAACCTTTCCGGTGAAGTCACGGCTTTCCCGAACAGAAGCGAGATCGATGTTCCGGTCAACGAGATGCTCATCGTCGAGTTGTATTCCAAGTAATTCGTGACGGGTCATTGAGGTTGCCCGAAAAAAATCAGGAGGGCGGAAAATGTTTGATTTCGAGAAACCAAATATTAAAATCGATAAGATCTCAGACGACAGCAGACACGGCAGATTCGTGGTTGAGCCTCTCGAGCGCGGTTATGGCCTTACCCTCGGTAATTCACTGAGAAGGATCATGCTTTCCTCGCTCCCCGGCGCAGCGGTGAGTCAGGTCAAGATCGACGGTGTTGTTCATGAGTTTTCTTCCATCCCCGGCATCAAGGAGGATGTGACGGAGATCATTATGAACATCAAGTCGCTGGCCATCCGGAATAACAGCAGCACAAATGAACCGAAGATCGCTTATATTGAGTATCAGGGCGAAGGTGTGGTCACCGGCGCTGATATCAAGGCAGATTCTGATATCGAGATCATGAATCCCGAGCAGGTCATCGCCACCTTGTCCGGCGGCGTGGACTGCAAACTGAATATGGAGCTCACGATCACGAAAGGACGCGGCTATGACGGCGCGGACACCAGAAAGAGTGAGGATAAGGTCGTAGGAGCGATTCCTGTAGACGCGATCTATACGCCCATCGAACGTGTCAATATGAACGTGGAGAACACACGTGTAGGCCAGATGACGGATTACGATAAGCTGACGCTCGACGTATATACGAACGGCACGCTTCTTCCGGATGAGGCGGTCAGCCTCGCGGCCAAGGTTCTCAGCGAGCATCTGAGCCTCTTCATCGACCTTTCCGAGAATGCGAAGCATGCGGAAGTCATGGTTGAAAAAGAGAGCAACGAATCTCAGAAGAAGATGGAAATGAATATCGATGAGCTGGAGCTCTCGGTTCGTTCCTATAACTGTCTGAAGAGAGCCGGTATCAACACGGTCGAGGAACTGTGCAGTAAAACCCCGGAGGATATGATGAAGGTCAGAAATCTCGGCCGGAAGTCTCTGGATGAGGTACTTGCGAAATTGAAGGAGCTGGGCCTTTCACTGAGCCCCAGCGAGGAGTAAACGGAGGATAAAAAAATGGCAGGATACAGAAAGCTTGGCAAAACTTCCAGCCAGAGAAAGGCACTGATCCGCAATCAGGTAACTGCGCTGATCTATCACGGACAAATCAGGACTACTGAAATGCGCGCGAAAGAGATCCGCAAAGTCGCTGAAGGGCTGATCGCGCTTGCAGTAAAGGAGAGAGACAACTTCGATACCGTTACTGTCCAGGCTAAGGTTGCTAAGAAGGATAAAGACGGCAAGAGAGTCAAGGAAGTCGTAAACGGAAAGAAAGTCACCGTATTCGATACCGTAGAAAAGACCATCAAGAAGGATCAGCCTTCCAGGCTTCATGCCAGAAGACAGATGCTCAAGGTCCTGTACGGCGTAACGGAAGTTCCCGCGGAAAACAAGGGCAAGAAGAAGCTGACGAAGGAGATCGATCTCCCGAAGATGCTGTTTGAAGAGATCGCGCCCAAGTACGCGAACCGGAACGGCGGCTATACCCGTATCGTGAAGGTCGCTCCCCGTAAGGGCGACGCAGCGATGGAAGTCCTGATCGAGCTTGTATAATTAAATTTGATCGTTTACAGGCGCAGCGCCGGAAATCCGGCACTGCGCCTTTTTTCTCTTGTATTTATACCGGAAGAGATGCTATAATATCTATCTATGAGACCGAAGAAAAAGAAGAAGAAACCAACAAAATACATTGTCCTGATCCTTGTGTTTCTGGTGATCGTGACGGCGGCGGTACTGGCTTCCATGATCCGCAAAAACGCGGAGAAGGAGGACTATTATGAAATGGCGCCGGCGTCTCTTCCGGTGATCTCCCTTTCCTATCTCGGAGACTGCGCCACGGATCTTTATGGCTACGTGAATGAGATGAACCTGCCGGATATGCGTGACGTGATCGTCCCGCTCAGCCCGGAGCGTTCCCTGGACGTGAACGTCCGCGGTTTCGATTCCCGGCCGGAAACGCTTTCCTATGAGGTCCGGAGCCTGGACGGCGCGGAATTTATCGATACCGGGGAAGCCGGTCTCAGCGATTCCGGAAACGGAAGCGCGGATGTGCGGCTGACGTTTTCGGATCTGATGGAAAGCGGAAAAGAATATCAGCTGATCCTCTCGCTTGGAGTTTCCGGGAAGACCGTCCGCTATTATACCCGCGTCCTTTACGCCAGAACAAATTACGCGGAACAGCTGGTGGCTTTCATCCGCGAGTTTTCCGACGCCACCTATGACAGAAACAAAGCGGAGACCTTCCTGGTGAATTACATACAGCCACAGGATGACTCCGTTACGAATGACTATTATTATACAGATATCCACAGCAAGTATTCGGTATTCACATACGGGAATCTGACGGTTTCAAAGGATCCGGACGTGAAGATCCGCATTACGGAGCTGGAACCCACCCAGATCTCCGCCACGCTGACCTATCAGATCCGCATGAATACCGGCAGCGATTCCAGAGACTGTCTTGTCAATGAGTTCTTCTGTGCCCGCTACCGGTCGGAAAAGGTGTATCTTCTGGATTATAACCGTACAGTTGAGCAGGAATTCAATGCGGAACGGAGCATGGTCGAAAACGGCCGAATCCGGCTCGGTATCGGCCATGGAGAAAACCAGATCCGCAATTCCGAGGACAATTCCTGGACGGTATTTACCGCGGGGAACCAGATCTGGAGCTTTAATACCAGAACGAATGCCCTGAACTGCATTTTCTCCTTCCGGGACGGAGATGATCCTTCCGGAAGAAGCAGCTATGACCATCACCGTGTCCAGATCGTCCGGGCGGAGAACAACGGAAATATCGACTACATGGTCTATGGCTATATGAACCGCGGAAGCTATGAAGGCCAGGTGGGCATATGCTTCAACCGGTATCATGCCCCGGATAATACGACGGACTGCCTGTTTTTCATGCCGGTCTATCAGTCGGAGCAGATCCTGATGATGGACCTCGGCACCCTTGCGTATGTGAATGAGGACGACGTCTGCTATCTCAGATACGGAGACGGGATCTATTCCATCGATCTGAATTCCGGCGAGTCCGTGGAAGTGACGATCCGGGCATATCCGGGAATGTACGCCATTAACAAGATGGGCAACGTGGTCGCCTGGCAGGAGGGCGACAGCATGACGTATCCGGAGCGGCTGGTGATCCTGAATATGGACACCCAGACCACCATTGTCGTGAACGCGGACAGCGCAAATGATGAATATGTAAAGATCCTGGATTTTATCGGTGACGACATCGTGTACGGCTTCGGCCGGACACAGGACTCTGTCATCGAAGCGAATACGGATACGGAACAGCTGATGAACCGGGTCCTGATCGCTTCCACCAGTTCTGAACTGGACATTCAGCAGGAATATCAGGCCAAAGGCTTTTATATCCTTTCCGTAGAAGTATACAGTACCAGGATCGCCATCCGGCGGGCGCTGAAGGCGGTGAACGGGTCTCTCAGGGAGCTGGAGGACGACGTTCTCCTTCTGACGCAGGAGATCGGCGGCTCACAGGAAAAGAGCATGCTCATGACCCGCCAGAATGATCAGAGCAAAAAAGAATATTATATCCAGATCAGCAGCGTACTGAACAAGGACTCCCAGTTTTCCACATTAACGCCGAAGTTCGGCCAGATGAAGAACGTCAATGTGATAGCGCTCAGCCATTATCAGACGAACGTCTATTATGTTTATGGATCCGGAAAGCTGCTGTATGTGGAATCCGAGATCAACAAAGCGATCCATGAAGCTTATGAAGTCATGGGCGTCGTGGTGGACGAGGATATGAATTACGTATGGACCCGCGGCACCAGGGATCTGTTCAAGACGATCTCGATCCAGCCGTACCGGGCATCCGGAAGGAACAGGACACTGGCCGCGTCCCTCCAGGTGCTGTGCGCCCAGGAAGGCATGCAGCTTGCGGACGTGGAGGGGGACCTCGCGGAAGGACTGAGTCCCGTAGAGATCATCAGCGGATCGCTCAGGAATTTCAGAGGCATCAGCCTGTACGGCTGTACACTGCAGGAAGTCCTGTATTTTATCAATGCCGGCCATCCGGTGCTGGCGGTCATGGGAGACCGCGAAGCTGCGGTGATCACCGGTTATGACACCAAAAGCGTTACTGTTTATTTTCCGTATACCGGAGATTCGGAAAAGATGGAGACAGCGGACGCGGAAGCGTATTTTATGAAAAACCACAACCGTTTTATTTCATACAGGTGATTTGAGCGCATGAAGTATTATCTTTTGCTGCTGCTGATGGGCGTGATCACTTCGCTTCTTACGGCAGGCCTTTACTATCTGGAAAACAGGACCGGATACGGAAAACTCGGATACCGGACCAGGCAGGCTGTTACGGGGATCCTTTTCGGCGCAATGGCTGTGATCGGAACGGAGTTCGGGATCTCTGTGAATGGTGTCGCGGTCGCTAATGTACGTGACGCGGCGCCTCTTCTTGCCGGGTTTGTTTTCGGCGCGCCTGCCGGCATCATCGCCGGACTCATCGGCGGCATCGAGCGCTGCTTCAGCACGCTGGTGCTGGGTTCGGCATCGGATTTCACCATGGTTGCCTGCGCGGTCTCTACCGCGCTCGCAGGGTTTTACGCTGCCGTGATCCGTGTATGGGTCTGCGGCAACAAGCGCCCCTCTGTGATCATGGGCATGCTTGCAGGTGCCATCATGGAAGCCTTCCATCTGCTGATGGTTTTTCTGACGCACCTGGATGAGCTCAACTGGGCGCTGTATGCCGTGGAAAGTCTGGCTTTACCGATGATGATCATGACGGCGGTCTCCGTCGGGCTTGGGCTTCTTTCGGTCAAGCTGATCAGGCGTCTGGAAGAACCGGGCCGCGGAAGAATGAGAAGGATCGCAGATAAAATGCGGCGGCGCCTTCTGATCGTTTTTGTCTCATGTTTCATCTTCCTGACTTACCTGATCGTGCGGATTCATATGATGTCCGCCGAGGACGATATATACTTCAACCTGATGCAGGGGATCGATGATCTTGTAGATGATACGGAAGAAGCTGTCGCGGGGGAACTCAAAGACGCCGCGCGTGTGATCGCGTCCACGCTGAGCAGGAACCGGAACAGGAGCCTGGCGGATCTTGCGGACAACTACAATCTGTCGGAGATCTGTGTGGTCACTTCTGAAGGGATCGTTACCGCAAGTACGAACCTTCAGATGATAGATTATGATCTGAATGATGACGACCTCTACAGCCGGATGTTCCAGATGATCCGCAGTTCGGATGAATATCTCGTTTATTATAATTTCGGAAAGACGGATGATCATGAGGGGATCCCCATGATGTACGCTTCATACAAAATGAGAAGCGGAAGCCTGATCCTGGCCGGTATGGATGAAGAAAAACTGGAAGAAACACGCAGAAAAGCCTTTGGCAGCCTCATCGTCAACCGCCATATACGGAACAGCGGATATTTCATTATTTCTGAACAGGACGGTACCATATCCGATGGGACCCCGATGCTGGGAGGAATGTCCAGGCTTAAGGAGATGGGATTTCCGGAGGGATGCTGGCTGGACGACTCTCATGAGATCCAGAGAGGGACGATCCTGGGTGAGGATTCCTTTTACCAGAGCCGCAAGTATGAAGAGTTCTGTATTTTTACCGTGGTGCCGAGATACGAGGTGCTGAAGTCCACGAAGCTCATCGTATATATCCTGGTCTTCATCCAGATGATCATCTATGCCCTCGTTTACACCGTGATCTATAAGGTAACGGAGAAAACTGTGGTGGATCCTATCCGGAACGTGGATAAAAGCCTGGATAAGATCATTGCGGGAGAACTGGATGAGCTGGTGGATGAGCGTTCCAGTCTGGAATTCGATTCTCTGTCGAATGGCATTAATAAAACTGTAGGTACTTTGAAAGAGTATATTTCCGAAGCGGAAAACCGGATCGAAAAGGAGCTGCTGCTGGCGAAGAACATACAGATGTCCGCGCTTCCTTCCGTATTCCCGCCGTATCCGGACAGCCATGGATACGAGATCTACGCGTCCATGGACCCGGCGAAGACAGTGGGGGGAGATTTCTATGATATATTCCGCCAGAGCGGCCGCCGGCTGGTATTTATGGTGGCGGACGTATCCGGTAAGGGAATTCCCGCCGCGATGTTTATGATGACCGCGAAAACCATGATCAAGAATCTGGTGGAATCCGGAAGAACACCCGCGGAAGCGTTTACAGAGGCACACAACCGCCTCTGTGAGGGAAATGACGCGGAGATGTTCGTAACCTCCTGGCTGGGTGTTCTTGACGTAAGGACAGGCCATGTGACTTTTGTGAACGCAGGCCATAATCCGCCTCTGGTCTACAAAAACGGCGAAGGCTTTACCTATCTGAGAAGCAGGCCGGGACTGGTCCTGGCCGGACTTCCCGGGATCCCGTATAAAAACTATGAAATGGACCTTCAGCCGGGAGAGAAGATCTTCCTGTATACGGACGGGGCACCGGAGGCTGTCAATCCTTCCATGGAACAGTATGGGGAGCAGCGTCTGCAGGACTTTATGAACTCGCACAGCGAGGACCGGCCGGACGTGCTGATCCCGGAGCTTCGCGCGGATCTTGAGGCTTTTGCCGGCGGCGCGGAACAATTTGACGATATTACAATGCTTGAACTGGTATATACCGGAGTTGCGGGAGAGAATCAATGATATCCGGGATCCTTGCCCACGTTGACGCGGGAAAGACAACACTCTCAGAAGGAATCCTCTATACGGCCGGGGTCAGAAAGAACCTGGGCCGTGTGGACCACGGGGATACGGCCATGGACAGCCATGAGCTGGAAAAGAGCCGCGGGATCACGATCTTTACCGGAGAGGCATATTTTACTTACGGAGAAAGAGACTGGTTCCTTCTGGATACGCCGGGACACGTGGATTTTTCCGCGGAAATGGAACGGACGCTTTCTGTTCTGGACATCTGTATCCTGGTGCTCAGCGGGAGCGCCGGTGTGCAGCCGCATACGAGGACACTCTGGCGGCTGCTTTCTCTTTATGAGATCCCGGTATTTATCTTTGTGACAAAAATGGATTACGCCCGTTTTACGGAAGAGGACCTGATGAAGGAGATCGCGGAGGAATTCGGTGATGAATGCGTCTCTTTCTCCCAGGAGCGGGAACTCAGGGACGACCTGATCGCGATGACGGATGAGGAAGCCATGAAAGCGTATCTTTCAGAAGGCCTTGTGCCGGATGAAATGATCCGGGACCTTATCCGGCAGCGGAAGCTGTTTCCTGTGTATTTCGGTTCGGGGCTCAGGCTGACCGGTATTACGGAATTTTTAGACGGGCTGAACCGTTATACGGAAGAACCGGCGTATCCCGGCCGGTTCAGCGCCAGAGTCTATAAGATCACCCATGATGACGACGGTAATCCGCTGGCGCATCTGAAGATCACAGGTGGTGTCCTGAAACCCAGGGATACGGTCATGATCCGGGGAAGCGAGCAGAAGGTCAGCCAGCTGAGACGGTATACCGGCGCGCGCTTTATTCCGCTGGAACAGGCAAAAGCCGGAGAACTGGCGGCAGCGGCCGGGCTTCCGGGTCTTTCCGCAGGAGATCTTGTGAACGAGGAAGGGACGGCATCTCTTCCTGTTCTGGAACCCTGCATGCGCTATTCCATTCTTCTGCCGGAGGGCGTCAGCCCCCTGGAGGCGCTTCCGAAATTCCGGGAACTGGAAAAAGAGGATCCCTCGCTGCATCTGACGTGGAATACCTATCTCAAAGAGATCCAGGTGGGCCTCATGGGCGAGGTGCAGGCGGAAGTCCTGAAAAGCCTGATCCGGGAACGCTTCGGAATGGAAGTCGGGATCGGGAAGGGCCACGTCCTGTATAAGGAGACCGTAAAGGGCGTTTCCGAAGGGGTAGGACACTATGAGCCGCTCCGGCATTATGCCGAAGTGCACCTTCTTATCAGACCGCTTCCCCGGGGCAGCGGACTGCGCTTTGACTCCGCGGTAAGTACCGACGACCTGGATAAAAACTGGCAGAATCTGATATTGACGCATCTTTCAGAAAAGGAGCATTTAGGCGTCCTGACCGGCAGTCCCCTGACGGACGTCCGGATCACGCTGGTCAATGGCGCCGCGAGCCTGAAACATACGGAGGGCGGAGATTTCCGCCAGGCGACTTACCGCGCGGTGCGCAACGGCCTGATGCGCGCGGAAAGCGTGCTTCTGGAACCCTATTACAGGTTCCGCCTCGACCTTCCGGGAAATGTGGTGAGCCGGGCGATGAATGATATCCGCGCGATGCACGGGACTTTTATCCCGCCGGTCTACGGAGACAGATATACCGTTCTTTCCGGCCGCGCGCCGGTCACAGGCATGATGCATTACGCGAGAGAGGTAGCGGCTTATTCTTCCGGTGAGGGAAGGCTGATCCTGGAACAGGATGGATATGACGTCTGCCATGATCCGGAGGAAGTGATCCGGGAGTTTGCGTACCGGCCGGAGGAGGATCTTGAAAATTCTCCGGACTCCGTGTTCTGCGCCCATGGCGCCGGCTTTTTCGTTCGCTGGAGCGACGTGGAAAAGTATATGCATCTTCCGGGCAGCCTGACGGAGAAAAAGGCGGAAGGCGCGGCGGTCAGAAACCGGAGCGCGGGAAGAACCGCTACGGATAAGGAGCTGGAGGATATCCTGCTCCGGGAATTCGGACCCATCCGGAGAAAGCAGTACGGAGCGGCGCAGGAAGTCCGGACATACGGCCCCGGAAAGACGCCCCGGGAAAAGAAAAAAGTCCTGATCGTCGACGGATACAATGTCATATTTGCCTGGGAAGACCTGAGGGCGCTTTCCGAGAATGACATAGAAGCCGCGAGAAACCGCCTGGCGCACCTTCTGGCGAATTACAGCGCGTTTACCGGCGCGGAATCCACACTGGTCTTTGACGGTTACCGGGTACCCGGAAACCGCGGAGAACAGTATGACATGGATGGCGTCCATGTGGTATTTACAAAAGAGAGGGAGACCGGCGATCTTTTTATTGAGCGGATGATCCAGGGGCTGGATAAGAATACGGAAGCCCGGGTCGTCACTTCAGACGGCATCATCCAGCTGTCTGCCTTAAGAAAGGGCGTCCTGAGAATGTCCTCCGCGGAATTCGAAAGGGAAATGGATGAAACAGATAATACGATCTCAGACCTTCTGAACCGGGTAAGAAAGACAGGCCACGAAACCATCGGCGAAGTGCTGAAGGCGGAGCTGAAGAAGATCCGGGATCATAGTCATGAGGAGGATGGGTAATTGGGTACAAGTTTCAGTCTGAGCTGGGAAGTGCCGTTTATAGTCTGGCTCCAGCAGCTTTTTGACGGGCATTCAGGTCTGGTCAGTCTGTTTTCGTTATTCGGAGAACAGCTGCTGCTGACGATCGTCTTCGGAACACTGTACTGGGGATTTCATAAAAAAGCGGGGATCCGGGTCGGCGAGACCCTGATGGCGTCGCTCGTGTGGAATTCGCTGATCAAAAATGTATTCTACCGGATCCGCCCCTATATTTCACATACTGAGACCCAATGCCTGAAGCCGGTGGCGAAAGGCGATATTTACGATTCCGTGATCCAGGGCTATTCTTTTCCCAGCAGTCATTCCTCATCGACAGTATCCTGTTACGGGTCGATCGCCCGGTATTTTAAAAAGCGGTGGCTCGCGGCAGCGGCCGTGGTCCTGGCATTGATGGTGGGATTCAGCCGGGTCATTCTGGGTGTGCATTATCCTACCGACGTACTGGGCGGCTGGCTTCTGGGTCTTCTTTCGATCCTCCTGGTGGGCTGGCTGGAAAAAGTCATCAAAGACCGGAAGATCTTCTACCTTTTTCTGGCGCTTACCGCCGTTCCGGGATTTTTCTACTGCACGACGGAAGACTTTTACACCTGTGCCGGACTTCTGTACGGGATCCTGCCGGCCATCCTGTTTGAGGAGCGTTATGTACAGTTTCAGGACGCCCGTAAGATCTGGAAGATCATTATCCGGGTGGGCCTTGGCACAGCGGCTTTCATGGGGGTCAGCCAGGGACTGAAATCTGTATTTCTGCTGATTACGGATACCGGAAAAGCTGCGCTTCTTCTGCGCACGGCCCGTTATATGATCTCAGTGTTCGCAGCCGTCGGTTTATGCCCGATGCTGTTCAGGCCGCTTCGGCTGGAGGAGAAGGAAATTGAAGAATGAACGCAGTTTTCCGTCTTTTGTGATCACAAAAAAAGGCACAGCCTGGGTCTCGGAAGGGCACCCTTGGGTCTACAGGGAAGAAGTCGTACGCATGGATGACGCGGAGAACGGAAGCCTGGTAGACGTCATCAGCGACCGCGGCAGTTATCTGGGCACGGGATTTTACAGTGAGAAAAGCAGGATCGCCGTCCGGATCCTTTCCAGAAACGCGAATGAGACCTTTGGCAGCGCGTTCTGGCAGCGGCGGATCCGCTACGCGCTGGACTACAGAAAGTGCGTCATGGGACCTGATATCCATGCCTGCCGCCTGATCTTCGGAGAAGCCGACGGATTTCCGGGGCTGACTGTGGACAGGTTCCAGGATCTTCTGGTCACACAGGTCCTTTCCTATGGTACCGAAAAGATCAAGCCCATGCTTTATGAGATGCTTCTTAAGAGCCTCAGGGAAGACGGCGCCGTGATCCGCGGGCTGTATGAACGCAATGACGTAAAGATCCGGGAACTGGAGGGCCTTTCGGAATATAAAGGCTGGTACTGGCGTGAAAATGATCTGGTGCAGCCTGTCACAGAGATCACCGAGAACGGCATACGG
>CADCQD010000078.1 GCA_902803485.1 uncultured Eubacteriales bacterium
AGGACTGCCTGGACCAAGCAGAGCTATCCGGACTCAGGATCGGGATCCCCATGGAATTCCTTAAAGAAGAGATCTCAGATGAAAACCGCCGGGCGGTATCGGATTTCGCGGATTTTCTTAAGGGTGAGGGAGCGGAGGCCGGCCTTTTCCATCTGATGGATACGTCGCTTTTTATCCCGGTATATTATCTTCTGGCCTGCAGTGAAGCCAGCTCCAATCTGGGCAGATACGACGGGATCCGCTACGGAAAAGATCAGGCAGTATCTGAAAACCTGGGCGGTCTGTACCGGGAGAACCGGACGTCGGGTTTTTCCGGGGAAGTCAGGACGCGGATCCTGACGGGGACCTATATGTTAAGCGAGGAGAATTACGAGGATCTTTATCTGAAGGCGGAAAAAGCAAGGAAGCTGATACGAAACGCGTACGATCAGGCGTTTCAGTCGTATGACCTTCTTCTGACTCCGTGTGTGCCGGGAGAAGCCCCGCTTCTTACCGGACCTTCCGTATATTCCGATGATCTCTTTACCGTAGGCGCGAACCTTGCGGGTCTTCCTGCCATCGCGTTGCCTCTGGGGAAAGCTTCCGTACAGCTGACCGGTCCGCGGATGAAGGAAGGAAGGCTTCTTTCCGCGGCATTCTGTTACGAAAAGAAACGCAGGGAAAAAGAAATGAGGTGGCTGGGATGAGCCGTTATGAAATAATGATCGGTCTGGAGGTGCATATCGAACTGAAGACCCGGACGAAGATGTTCTGCGGCTGCAGCGCCGCTTTTGGCGGCGAGCCGAATACCAGGATCTGTCCGGTGTGCGCAGGCTATCCCGGAGCTCTGCCCATGGTGAACCGGGACGCAGTGATGAAAGGACTGATCCTCGCGAAGGAGCTTCACAGCCGTATCAGCCCGTCCAGCCGGTTTGACAGGAAAAATTATTTTTATCCGGACAACCCGAAGAGTTATCAGATCACACAGTACTACCGGCCGCTTTCCCTGGGCGGAGAAGTCCTCGTGAAAGGACGGAAGATCCGGATCCACGAGATCCATCTGGAAGAGGATGCCGGAAAACTGTTTCATACCCCTGACGGCAGGACGCTGGTCAATCTGAACCGGGCGGGAGTGCCGCTTGCGGAGATCGTGACGGAACCGGATTTCAGATCCGCGGACGAGGTCACTGCATTTCTTGAGATCCTGAGGGACATCGTGGTATATTCCGGGATCTCGGACGGCAAAATGCAGGAGGGATCTCTCAGGGCAGACGTAAATCTTTCCCTTTATGATACGGAAAACCAGACAGCCGGCACCCGGACGGAGATGAAGAACCTGAATTCTTTTACGGAGATCCGGCATGCCGTTGAAAGCGAAGCAAAAAGACAGGCCCGGATCATCGCGGAGGGAAAAACGGTGACCCGCGAGACCCGCCGCTGGGACGAGGATCTCCGGGATTCTTTCAGCATGCGGGGAAAAGAAGAAGCGGCGGATTACCGGTATTTCCCGGAACCGGACCTGTATCCGCTGAGGATCACAGATGAGATGCTCCGGGAGGCGGAAGAACAGAGGCGGGAACTGCGTCCGGAAAAAGAAAAAAGATATACGGACGTATTCGGATTGTCCCTATATGACGCGGAAGTCCTGACCGACGATCCGGAGACCGCGGGGCTGTTTGAAGCCCTGGCATTTAGAACAGGAGATCCGAAGGCCTCGGCGTCTGTGATCGAAACAGAGATCCTCAGACTGAAAAAGGAAACCGGAATCCCGGTCTCAGCGTCCCGGATCACAGACGAAAAACTCGCGGAGATCCTTGCACTCAGAAAAACAGGCAGGATCACCGGCGCCGTCATGAAGGAACTGATCTCGGTCTGTTATCAGAAAGAGACGGAGATCAGTGAATATATCCGAATAAACGGCCTTCAGACCATACAGGACGATGACGCGATCCGCGCCTGGATCAGCGAGGTGATCCGCGAGCAGCCGGGCCCTGTCAGCGAGTTCCTTTCCGGAAAGGAGAAGGTCCTGATGTTTCTTCTGGGACAGGTGATGAAGAAAGCGAGGGGACGGGCGGACGCGGACAGCGTACGCGCGCTGCTGCTGGAAAAACTGGGAAACAGCTGAGAATTCTGTTCATACTTGAAAATCCTGCTCAATTATGATAGTATGTTATCAGAGAAATTTTGTTGTCTATTCAGCATATATTTCAGGAGGTCCGGCTTGGATACACATTTTCATATGAACAGAGTCACAAAAAAGCTGGCGGCGCTTACCGCGGCATTCGCAGTGATTCTTTCTGCAGCACTGTCGCTTCCTGAGACTCCCGTCCGGGCGGTTACCGGGACGTGGAATTACGGGTATTCCGCTGTGTGCACGTCCGCGTCACAGATCGACACCTGTTTCCCTGAGTCGTACGCGTCTTCTCTGAAGGCGCTTCTTTCTGTTCACCCGAACTGGCGTTTCAGGGCTTTCTATACCGGACTGAAATGGGAAGACTGTTTCCTTCATGATGATGATTATTCTCTGGATACGGAGATGCTTCTGTCAAGAAACCTGATCGAGTACGGCTCCATGCCGAGCTCCTGGTACGGTTCCGAGGTCAAAGGCGCATTTAACTGGGCAGGGAATCACTATACCGTACTCAGCGCGCCGAACTGGGTCCAGGCGTCGGAAGAAGCCATCCGTTATATGATGGATCCCAGGAACTGGATGAATGAAGAACAGATCTTCCAGTTCATGGATCAGACCGCTCCTTCGTCAGAAAACGCGGTCAGACAGGTGTTTACGCAGGTGCAGGGCTCCAATTACTGGGTAAGATCCGGCGAGCGTTCGGATGTGTACTGGGATGAGACTGCGCAGCTTCCTGCGGCAGGTCATTTTGATCCTCTGGATGATGCAGCGGCAGGGGACGCGGAAGCCCAGTTTGCGGAGTACCGTCATTTCCTGACGTACGCGGAAGCGCTGGTGAAGATCGGGGCCGAACTCCAGGTGAACCCGGTGGCGCTTGCCACAAGGATCATCAACGAGCAGGGCCTGGGCGACACGCCGCTGATCAACGGCACACAAGGCTTTACGCTGGATACAGGAGAGCCTGTAAACGGCGGCTACTATAATTATTTCAATATGGAGGCCACAGACGGCGCGGAAGGCGCCAGCATGGACCTGATCATTACGAACGGCCTCCGCGAGGCATACAATAACGGCTGGAATACACGGTATCGCGCGTTGTATGGCGGAGCCGCGAAATACGCCGCAAGATACATTTTTGACGGCCAGGCAACCATTTACCAGCAGAAATTCAGTGTGGACTCCAGAAGTGATAAATTGTTCTGGCATCAGTACATGCAGGCGATCCTCGCGCCCATGGTGGCCGCCCGGGCGTCCTACGCGAGCTACTGCAATGCGGGGATCCTGGACGACAGGATCACCTTCCTGATCCCGGTATATGACGAGATGCCGGACCGGCCGGAACCCTGTCCTGTAAAGGACGGAAATCCCAATTACAAACTGGGCGCGATCTATGTCAATGACGATTCCGTACTGGATTTTGATACTGACGTTCTGGATTATTCGATGGAAGTGAGATCCGGAAACGCGCATCTTTATATTGCAGCGTACGCGGATACGTCATCGATCACCGCAGGAGGAGCCTCGGGTTACGGCTCCCTGGCTGCGGACGTTGCCTTGGAAAAGGGTGAGAATATCATTCCCGTGACCTGCACTGCGGAAAACGGGGATTCCCGGACTTATGTGCTTCATATCTCCTGGACAAAGACCATATATTACGGTGATATCAACTATGACGGCACCGTTGATGATCTGGATATGGATCTCCTGATCGATTATATCCTCGGCAGGGCCGAATTTAATGAAGATATGCTGGAGGCCGCGGATATTAACGGAGACGGTCTCGCGGACATTAACGACCTGTCCTTTATCGTCGCGTACATCCTGGGGAATATCGAAGAGATCCCGCAAAGGTAGGTGGCGGTATGAAACAGTGTAATCACAGATATATCGCAGTCCTGTTTGCGGTCATCGTGCTGCTGTTATCCGTTATACCGAGGTTCCAGGCATTTGCCGCTGATGTGGCCGCGGAACTCGAGCTTTCGGAATCGCAGGACCCGTTATCCGGTGTTCTTTATGTGAATTTCGCTGTCCGCTTTGACCAGCCGGTCACTGCGGCAGGCGATGTATTCGTAGAGGGCGGCGTGTACATGGGGATCACGGCACCGGACTGTATCGTCAGAAACCGCCGGTTCGTATACCGGGCAGGCGGTTATGCAGCTGAAGGCGTGATACAGATCGGCGTCACGGAGATCACGGATATTACCGTTACTGTTTCCGGATACGCGTCTTCTCTTTATGAGCATTCGGGAACTCCGTTTTCGGACAGCATTACCATTCACAGCGATTACCTGTCCCTCTTTGTCCCGCAGGAGCATACGGAAGCACCTGCGGATACGATGACGGAAGCGCCGTACCTTACATTGCCCGCCGCATCTGCCCCGGATCCGGAACAGCCTGCGAGAGACGCCGCAGTCGAAGCAAGGATCCGCGCGGAAATAGCGGCGCAGGCGGCAGAAGCGGAGGGCAGGAACCAGGCGCGCGCAGTCCGGTACAGGGCTCAGGATGAAGCGAGGCTGGCAGCTGCGGAAGCGGAACGGAAGGCCAGAGAAAAAGCCGCAGGAGTTTTCCCTCACGACGGGATCACGCAGCCTGCGCCGGTCAGCGCCGGTGATGATGCTGCTTATGAGATCGCCGCAACGGAAGAGGACGTGGATGCGGCGTTTGAAGTACAGATCTCCGATATGGACTATGGGGTTTCCGCACCGGACGCTCCGGACCGCATCGGGACCGTGCCTGTGACAGTACGCCAGCCGCAGGCGCCAGTTGATGGCGCGCCAGCTGTTCAGACCGTGCTGCAGGAGGCGGCTGTTCCAAAGGAGAACGAAGCATATGCCGCAGCTCTTTCGGAGGATCTTCCGGAGAAGGCTCCCGTAGAGATCATCCGGGAAGCGCCGGATCACGCGGATGTTCCCGCGGAGACAAAGCTCACTTCCGCGGATCTGATTTTGATTGCAGGTGTATTCCTCGCTGTTTTTACTTTCCTGTTTTCATCAGTAAAAGCGGCTGCGGTACTTCTGAAAAAATAAATAACTTTGAATGTGAAAAGGTGTAAATGATGAAAAAACTGATCATGAAACTGCGTATCGTCGTGCTGGTCCCGGCACTTGTCCTTGTATTGCTGTTACCGTATGAAACGGTCAGCAGCATTCATGTGCAGGCGGAAGGGCAGTTTGTAAAAGAGGAAGCAGATCCCGGAATGCCGGATGAACCGGGCCCGGGCGAGTCAGATCCTCCGGAGTCTCAGGATCCGGGCGAAACGGATCCACCGGAATCCCAGGATCCGGGTGAATCAGATCCACCGGAATCCCAGGATCCGGGTGAATCAGATCCACCAGAATCCCAGGACC
>CADCQD010000079.1 GCA_902803485.1 uncultured Eubacteriales bacterium
CCTGTACCTTCACGGCTGGAGGATTCATCATTCACCGCCGTCAGGCCGTCGATCTTTTTATCCTTATGCAGTTCCGCGATCTTTTCGATCAGCCTGGCTTTGTTCACCAAATACGGGATCTCTGTCACAATGATCCGGTTCTTGCCGTTTTCCATGGGTTCGATCTGGCAGACGGAACGGATACGGATCTTTCCGCGGCCGGTCCTGTATGCCTGTTCGATGCCCTTCTTTCCGAGTATCACGGCGCCTGTGGGGAAATCCGGACCCTTGATGATCTGCATGATCTCTTCAATTTCCGTTTCACGGCCCTCATTGACGCGGTTGTCAATGATCTTCACCACCGCGTCCACCACTTCACCCAGGTTGTGCGGCGGGATATTGGTAGCCATGCCAACGGCGATTCCCTGCGCCCCGTTGATCAGAAGATTCGGAATGCGGCTGGGAAGAACGGTCGGCTCTTTTTCCGTCTCATCAAAGTTCGGAATAAAGTCCACAGTGTCTTTATTCAGATCCGCCAGAAGCTCCATGGATATTTTGGAAAGGCGTGCTTCTGTGTAACGCATGGCCGCAGCGCCGTCTCCGTCCACGGAACCGAAGTTTCCGTGTCCGTCGATCAGCGGGTACCTGGTATTCCATGACTGCGCCATATATACCAGGGCGCCATAGATCGAGCTGTCTCCATGGGGATGATATTTACCCATGGTATCGCCCACGATACGCGCGCATTTACGATGCGGCTTATCCGGTGTATTGGAAAGCTCGGACATGGAGAAAAGGATCCTCCTCTGTACCGGCTTCAGACCATCCCTGACGTCCGGGATCGCCCGTGAAGTGATGACTGACATGGCATAGTCCACATAGGACTGTTCCATGGTCTGTTTCAGTTCCACCTCATGAACTTTATCATAAACATTTGCTTCCATGAATGATCGATCTCCTGTTATGCTGTAGGAAATACCGCTGTATCAGTAATTTACGCGTCTACTGTCGCGTAGCGCGCGTTCTTTTCAATAAAATCACGCCTCGGCTCCACATTGTCGCCCATCAGAACGTTAAAAGTCAGATCAATGACCGCAGCTTCTTCCTCATCATAAAGCACACGTCTCAGCATGCGGCGCTCCGGATCCATGGTCGTTTCCCAGAGCTGGTCCTCGTCCATTTCACCCAGGCCTTTATACCGCTGGATCTTGTTTGAAGAATCCCGTCCGATCTCTCTCATAATGGCATCCAGTTCCTGATCTGAATAGGCATACCAGACGCGGCGGTTCTTTTCGACCTTAAAAAGCGGCGGCTGCGCCAGATATACATGGCCTTCCTTGATCAGGTCCGGCATAAACCGGAAAATAAAGGTAAGAAGAAGCGTGCTGATATGGGCGCCGTCCACGTCGGCATCCGTCATCAGAATGATCTTGTCGTAACGGAGCTTCGTGATATCAAAGTCCTCGTGGATCCCGGTGCCGAAGGCGGAGATCATTGTCCGGATCTCTTCATTATCGAACACTTTATCTTTTCTGGCTTTTTCCACGTTCAGGATCTTGCCGCGAAGCGGCAGGATCGCCTGGGTCTTTCTGTCCCGGGCGGATTTCGCGGAACCGCCGGCGGAATCACCCTCGACGATGAAGATCTCGCACTTTGCGGGATCCTTATCCGAGCAGTCCGCCAGTTTTCCGGCAAAAGCCATACTGTCAAGAGCGGATTTTCTTCTCGCCACGTCCCTGGCTTTTCTGGCCGCTTCCCTCGCGCGCTGGGAACTGATGGATTTATCACAGATCTTTCTCGCGACCGCGGGATTCTGCTCCATGAAGTAGGTCAGCTGTTCGGAAACGATATTATCTACCGCAGCCCTGGCTTCGGAATTTCCGAGCTTCTGTTTCGTCTGTCCTTCAAACTGCGGCTCTTCGATCTTGACGGAAATGATGGCCGCCATGCCTTCACGGATATCTTCTCCGGCAAGCTCCGGATCATTATCCTTCAGGATCTTATTATCTCTTGCATATTTATTAAAGGTCCGGGTGATGGCGTTTCTGAAACCCGTCAGATGCGTGCCGCCCTCCGGCGTATTAATATTATTGACAAATGAATAAATGGATTCCGTATACGTGTCGTTATGCTGGAAGGCCACTTCCACAGACACGTTGTTTTTCATTCCGCTGCAGAATACGACGTCATCATAAAGAGACTGCTTTGAATGATTCAGATACCGGACAAACTCCCGGATGCCGCCTTCATAGTGGTAAGAGGCTTCTTTTTTCTCTTCCCGATCGTCACGGATCTCTATTTTCAGTCCGGCAGTCAGAAAAGCCATTTCCTGAAGCCGGGCCGCCAGGGTATTAAAATCAAAATCCAGAACCTCGAAGATCTCAGAATCCGGATGGAAAGTCACGCAGGTACCGTGCTTTTCAGGATCGCACTCACCGGTCACCTTCAGTTCATAGGCGCGGTTGCCCCGTTCATAACGCTGTTTGTAGACCCGGCCTTCATGATAGATCTCAACTTCCAGCCAGTCCGACAGCGCGTTAACGACCGACGCGCCCACGCCGTGAAGGCCTCCGGATACCTTGTAGCCTCCTCCGCCGAATTTTCCGCCGGCATGCAGGATCGTAAATACGACTTCAACAGCCGGAATACCGGCTTTTGCGTGGATGCCGATGGGGATGCCGCGGCCGTTATCCACTACCGTACAGGAACCATCATCATTCAGCGTCACAATAATGTGGTCACAGACGCCTGCAAGCGCTTCATCTACGGAATTATCTACGATCTCATACACCAGATGATGAAGTCCGCGTTCAGACGTAGACCCGATATACATACCCGGGCGGCGCCGTACCGCTTCCAGACCTTCCAGGATCTGGATCTGACTGGCATCATATTCCTGATCTTCAGATACTTCATAGTTCCGGTTTTCTTCTGCCATTTTCTATTCCTTTCTTATGACCGAACCGTTTTTTACCTCATAGACCATTTTCTGATGGAAATGGCGGGTAATAAGATCATCCAGTCCGGTGCATGTGATAAACGTCTGTATTTCCCGGATACCGTCCAGGAGATAAGACTGACGCGCGGAATCCAGTTCTGAAAAAACGTCATCCAGAAGAAGGATCGGCTGATTTCCGGTCTTTTTTCTGACCATGGAGATCTCAGCCATTTTCAATGACAGCGCGCTGGTGCGCTGCTGTCCCTGAGATCCGTAGATCCTGGCGTCCGTACCGTTCAATATAAATCCGAAGTCATCCCTGTGAGGTCCGACTGTCGTAGTTTTTAACCTGCTGTCCCGGTCTCTCGCGGCCCTGAGTTTCTCTGAGAAATCCTCTTCCGAAACGTCCGGTTCGTACCGAAGAAGCAGTTCTTCCCGCCCGCCGGATAAATGATCATGGATCGGAAGCGTGATATCCCTGAGTTCTTGAATGAACTCTTCACGTTTTCTTATAAGATCATTCCCGTATCTCACCAGCTGCGCGTCCCATACGTCCATGGTATCCTGAAGGGAAGGCTCATAATAAATATCCTTCAGCAGCCTGTTTCTTTCTTCCAGCGCTTTTCTGTAATTGATATAGCTCCCGGCATAGATCGGATCCAGCTGGCAGAGCTCCGTATCGATGAATCTTCTTCTTTCCTGAGGCCCTTCCTTTACGATCTGAAGATCCTCCGGAGAAAAGATCACGGCATTCAGTGTGCCGATGAAATCCCGGCTTCTTCTTAAAGGGACTCCGTTGACGGCGATCCCCTTATTCTTATCCTTCTTGATGTGCATATCGATCCGGATGCGGACTTCCTTCCTGACAGCCTGGACCTTAATATGCGCTTCATCCGCTCCGAACCGGATCATTTCACGGTCCTTCGCGTTCCGGTGGGACTTGTTCGCCGCGGCAAGATACAAAGCCTCCAGGAGATTTGTCTTCCCCTGCGCGTTCTCTCCGTAAAAAATATGGGTCCCTTCCGAAAAATCCAGATGAAGCTCTTCGTAATTTCTGAAATTCTGAAGATCTGCGGACTCTATAAACATTTTATTTCAGGATCTCGATCGTCTCGCCGTTATACTCTACGATATCGCCGTCATAAAGTTTTCTGCCTCTTCTGGTATCAACTTCACCATTGACGAAAACTTCTCCGTTCTGGATCACGACTTTCGCTTCCACTCCGTCTTCCACCAGATCCGCAGCTTTCAGCGCCTGCCCGAGTTTAATAAATTCCTCTCTCAGATGGATCTGCATCTTATTCCTCCGTAAAGTTCACAGGAAGGACCACGTAGCTGTAGGTTCCCTCATCATTTCTGATGGTACACGGATAATTATATTTCACCATATACACATCGATCGTTTCATCATCGATCGCGCGGAGCGCGTCCATCAGAAGCTTGGGATTGAACGCGATCTTTATGTCTTTTCCTTCCTTCTCCACCGGGATGTTCTCATCCATCGTACCAATGGCGGACCGGAGCTTGAGATTCATTACTTCATCCGTGATGGTCATAATGACCGGCTTCTTATCATTTTCATTGATCAGAAGCGTAGAACGGTCCAGGCAGTCCAGAAGGATGCGGTTGCTGATCCTGAAATGCGTTTCATTTTCTTCTCTGAGCATTGAGGACACGTTAAAGTACTCTCCGTCGATCAGTCTCAGCACCACCCGCGTTTCATCAAATTCAAACATGATGTGGTTGGAAGAGAACGAGATCTTCATATCGTCATCATGATTGCCGGTAATGATCCTGCTGATATCATTCATGGCTTTACCGGGAATGATGGCACTGACCGGCTGATATTCTTCACGAAGAGGGCTCACCCGGACAGAGATCCGGTGTCCGTCCAGCGTGGTCATGCGCATTTTGTCTCCGAGGATCTCCATATAAACACCGCTCATCGCGGCATTCAGCTCGCTGTCCGAAATGGAGAAAATGACCTGGCCGATCATCTCACGCAGCGTATACTGGGAGATCATAATGCTGCTGGAAACATCGATCGAGGGAAGATAGACAAAATCATCCGTGCCTCTTCCCGCGATGCTGAACCTTACATTGTCACAGGAAATCTTCATCGTTTCATTTTCATCTGTCTCCAGAACGATATCGCTGTCCGGAAGCTTTCTTACGATAGAAGAAAATAAGGAAGCTTCGATGGCAGCGCTGCCGGGTTCTGAGATCATGGCAGGAATATTGGTCTCGATTCCAAGAGACGTATCATTGGCAGTCAGGCGGAGACGGTCATCTTCAGCCTGAAGCAGCACGCATTTCAAAATATCCATCGTTGTTCTGGAGGGTACGGCCCGAAGGACGATGTTCATTCCTTTCATCAGGCTTTCTTTTGAACAGATAATTTTCACAGGGTTACACTCCTTTCCGAATGCGGTCACGCACATAGATCATTATATAAAGCATGATAGAAGTAGAAGCAGTAGAGTGTGTCTAATTGTGAAAAAGGATCTTTTCATCAGGAAACACGCCGGGATCCGATGATGAAAAGCGGATGGAAAAATTTTTTCTCCCTTCACAGTTTACACAAAACCATGGTTATGAAACTTAGTTTTAATTCCATGCTTCCACAGGGGTTAACAATAGATCCCCGGAGATTTCACAATCTTTCAACACTTATTCGTTGACAGACTGGTTCAGTTTCTTTTTCAGGATATCGATCGTATTTTTCAGATCCGGGTTCCGGTCCATTTCATTGGTGATCTTATCAAAACCGTGAATGATGGTGGAATGATCCCGGTTGCCCAGGAGCTTTCCCACGTCCTGCAGCGTAATGTCATTAAAGATCCGGATCAGATACATGGAGATCTGCCGGGGAAGGACGATCTCCTTATTCCTGCGCTGGGACTTGATATCTTCAGGCCTCACGCCGTAATGTTCCGCGACCACTTCGATAATGTGCTCCGGAGTCAGTCTTTTTTCTTCATTCGGATTGATGATGTCTTTCAGGATCTCTTTTGCGATGTCCAGGGTCAGCGGCGTATTCGGATGCAGCTTGGAGAAGGCGTTGGTTTTCGTGAGCGCGCCTTCCAGCTCCCGGATATTGGTACGGATATTCATCGCGATGTACTGAAGGATCTCATTATCGACGGTGAATTCTCCGTTATCCTCCTTCTTCCGGAGGATCGCCATTCTTGTTTCATAATCCGGAACGGTGATATCTACGGAAAGGCCCCATTCGAACCGGCTTCTCAGGCGGTCGTCCAGAGTAGAAAAGCTTTTGGGCGGCTGGTCGGAGCTGATGACGATCTGCTTGTTGTTCTCATGAAGAAAATTAAAAGTATTGAAAAATTCTTCCTGAGTCGATTCCTTACCTATTATAAATTGGATATCATCGATCAGAAGCACGTCGATATTCCGGTATTTGTTTCTGAATTCCGACATGGTGACGCCGTTTTTATTACGGATCGCGTCGATCACCTCATTGGTGAAAACCTCGCTCGTCACATAAAGGATCCTGGTTTTCGGATTATTCTCTATGATGAAATGGGCAATGGAGTGCATCAGGTGAGTCTTCCCAAGGCCGGGCCCTCCGTAAATAAACAGAGGATTGTATTCTCTGCCCGGAGCTTCCGCAACGGAAAGAGATGCCGCATGAGCGAACTGGTTATTCGCGCCTACGACAAAGGTATCAAATGTATAATGAGGATTCAGGTTGGATCTGAGAATGACAGGATCCGGCCAGATCTTTCTTTTCTGTGTATGGACGGTCTCCTGTACCTGTTCCGGCAGGATCTCCACGGTGCATTCCAGTCCGATGATCTCTTCGATCGCTACCTGGAAAGGAATGGCGTAGCGTTTGGAAACAAAAGTAGTAATATTGAAATTGTCATTCTCATTATTACCGGTAAAAATGATCTGGACAATGTTTCCGTCGCGGATCTTATAAACTTCAAGCGGCACGATGAAGGTTTTATAAGACACAGAGGTAACGTCATAGTCATCTCTGACTTTTTCTTTTATTCTCTGCCAGTTTTCTTTAAGTTTTTCTAACATTTCGGTACCTTTCTGAAAAAAATGCCGTTTAACAAGAAAAAACGATTTATGGCCGGTTTTCAGCTCTTACATTATACTATAAAAGAAACGTAAAGTAAAGAGTGGAAAACTTGTTGATAGTGTTGATAAGTATTTTGTTAATCATGTTGATAAATGGAATATAA
>CADCQD010000080.1 GCA_902803485.1 uncultured Eubacteriales bacterium
GAGATACTCTCCTCTTCTTTCCTTGTTCAGGACATTCCAGTAGACTCTGCCGGAGGTAAGGTTGGAATACTTCGTCAGATCCTCATCGATGAATCTTTCATAGTGACCCAGGTCCAGGTCCGTCTCCGCTCCGTCCTCCGTCACGTAGACCTCGCCGTGCTGGAAGGGGCTCATGGTTCCCGGATCCACATTGATGTAGGGATCCAGTTTCTGAGCGGCGACCTTCAGTCCTCTTGCCTTCAGAAGTCTTCCGAGCGAAGCCGCCGTAATTCCCTTCCCCAGCCCGGAAACAACCCCTCCTGTAACGAAGATGTACTTTGTCATCCCTGCGTCCTCCTGCGGTCAGGATCTGTATCGAATTCCTTAGTCAATTCTGATACAGATCCTTAAACTCTTTTGTATCAGCTCATACGTTTCATCCGTTCCACTGCCTCGATCGTGTTCTCCCTGCTCCCGAACGCGGTCAGGCGGAAGTAATGCTCCCCGTGCGGGCCGAAACCGGAGCCCGGCGTGCCGACTACATCTGCCCGCTCCAAAAGCGCATCAAAGAACTCCCAGCTCGTCATATTTCCCGGAGTCTTCAGCCAGATGTACGGCGCATTAACGCCGCCGGACACCTCATAGCCTGCTTCAAGAAGACCGTTCCGGATGATCCCGGCATTCTCCATATACCTGGCAATCTGCTCTGAGACCTGCGCCCTTCCCGCTTCGGAATAGACCGCTTCTCCAGCCCTCTGGACGATATAGGGTGCTCCGTTGTACTTGGTTCCGTGCCTCCTGGCCCAGAGATCCCACAGCCTGACACCCTCCACTTCAAGTGTTTTCGGAATCACGGTGAATCCCAGCCTCAACCCGGTAAACCCAGCCGTCTTGGAAAAGGATCGGAATTCAATCGCACACTCCCCGGCTCCTTCGCACTCATAGATGCTGTGCGGCACATCCATCTCATGGATATATGCTTCATAGGCCGCGTCAAACAGAAGAACCGAACCGTTTTTCCGCGCATAATCCACCCAGGTCTGCAGCTGGTCTTTCTTCATGACGGCACCGGTCGGATTGTTTGGAAAGCACAGATAAATCAGATCCGGCACCCGGTCGGGCAGCTGCGGCACATAACCATTCTCTTTCCGGCATGGAAGGTAGATCACATTCCGGAACTGTCCGAGGCTCTCATCATAGCTGCCGGTTCTTCCCGCCATCACATTGGAATCCACGTAGACCGGATAGACCGGATCCTGCACCGCAATCACATTGTCGGTCCCGAATATTTCCTGAATGTTTCCGCAGTCGCATTTTGCCCCGTCGGAGACGAAGATCTCGTCCGCTGAAATATCACAGCCTCTGTCCTGAAAATCCTTTTCGGCGATGGTATTCCGAAGGAATTCATACCCCAGGTCGGGAGCGTATCCCCGGAAGGACTCAGCCTTCCCCATCTCATCTACGGCACTATGGAGCGCATCGATGACCGCCGGTGCGATGGGCTGTGTCACATCGCCGATGCCAAGCCGGATCACTTTCTTTTCCGGGTGTGCCGCTTCATATTCGCGGACCTTTTCCCCTATCATCGAAAACAGATAGCTCCCGGGCAGTTTCAGATAGTTTGAGTTGATCGTTGCCATATCACAGCCTCTTTTCCCGGCAGGTTTCATCCTGCCGTCAGATACTGGTTTTTTCGTCCTGTCACAGCATCCTGTCAGTTCGACATAGATCGATATTTGTTCAGATCGACCGTTTTCGATTACAGATTTGTATAACCCATCAGCGCTTCATCCACGGCCCTTGCCGCGTTTCTTCCCTCACTGATCGCCCACACAACCAGAGACTGTCCTCTGTGCATGTCCCCGCAGACGAAAACCTTCTCCCGCGATGAAGCATAGTTACCGCGTTCGGTTTTTACGTTCGACCTTTCGTCTGTCTCCACTCCGAACGCGTCGGTCACATACTTTTCGCTTCCCAGAAAGCCTGCCGCGATCAGAACAAGCTGTGCCGGAACGCGGCGCTCGGTTCCCTCCACAGGCTGCATTGTCATCCGGCCGGTCTTTTCATCCCTCACCGGAGAAAGCGACACCAGCACCGCTTCCTTCAGGGCACCCTTTCTGTCTTTGACAAACTCCTTCACCGTGGTCTGGTACACACGCGGGTCCGCGCCGAATTTCCAGATGGCTTCTTCCTGTCCGTAGTCTGTCTTCAGAACCCTCGGCCACTCCGGCCAGGGGTTTTTCTCAAGCCTCTTTTCGGGAGGCTTTGGCATCATTTCGAGCTGCGTCACACTTTTCGCTCCAAGCCGGATGCAGCTTCCGACGCAGTCATTTCCGGTATCACCGCCGCCGATCACAATGACATCCTTCCCCTTTGCCAGATCATACGGAATCGCGCCGAACGAGCTGTCAAGGAGCCGTTTTGTCACCTCCGAAAGAAAATCAACCGCGAACCGGATTCCGGCCGCATCCCGGCCCGGCACCCGGATATCCCTGGGATTGGAAGCACCGCAGGCAAGAATGACGCTGTCGTATTTCTCTGTAAGCTCGCCGGCGGAAATGTCCTTTCCCACATCCGCATTCACGACAAAATGAATGCCCGCCTCCTCCATCAGCCTGACTCTTCGGTCAATCACCGATTTCTCCAGCTTCATATTCGGGATCCCGTAACGAAGCAGGCCGCCAATCCGGTCCCGCCTCTCGTACACCGTCACCTCATGCCCGCGCCGGTTCAGAAGCTGTGCTGCCGCCAGCCCCGACGGACCGCTGCCGATCACCGCCACCCGCTTCCCGGTTCTGGTGTTCGGCTTTTCTTCCCGCA
>CADCQD010000081.1 GCA_902803485.1 uncultured Eubacteriales bacterium
ACCTTCGGCAGGCCTTCAGGGAACCTTTTTTCACAAGGAAGCCACTCTCCCACACTGTCCCACCAGTGGCCTTCAGCGTACCATCCGGCGTCGATGCAGTAATACTCGCAGCCCATTTCCGCGGCAGCGTCGATCAGCGGATACTCCTTTTCGGATGTGGGATCCGCGAAGAGGCAGTTCATATAATCGTTAAATATGACAGCCAGCTTTTCATTATCCGTATTCGGGCGGCGGATCCTTCTCCGGTACCGGGTGAACACGTCCATGGCGCCGTCAAAACCGTCCGTGGTGCTGCCCACAGCTGCCGGAACAGAAATAAACCGTTCTCCCGGCTTCAGGTTCTTCCAGAAATGATGGTAGACCTCATTCGGGCCGGAGATCTGAAGATACAGCTGGCCCGGGTGGTCCGCGATCTCCCAGTGCCAGGAGCCGTTATGTTCGATCTGGAAAAACAGGTTGTTGCCCGCTTCTGTATTCTCGATATAGCCAACAGGAAGGTATTCCTTACTGGACCAGTTGCCCACATTGGTGAACCGCGCGGCCTTGGAAGACCGGGACTCGCTGATCTCCATGGTCTGGGTGAGCCCCAGGGTCCGGGCGTCGTATTCTGTCCACTGCATTTCCCTGAACCAGGAATTATGCGGTACCGTTACATACAGCTTTTCATCATAGGGCTTCACGCCCTCTTTCATAATGCCGGAATAAGAGAAGGAAGAAACGTATTCCAGTCCCTGATCCTCCGAAGAAAGATTGATCACCTCTGTCCAGGACCGGACTACCGGCAGCCCGTCCATAAACTGGAGATGGCTGACCGCCTCTACTCCGGTTTCCGGATCCCGCTGGGTCACGGTGATCTTTCTTCCGAAACGGTTCCGTTCATCCGTATGGCCTGCGTAGACCAGGCGGTTTCCCGGAGACATGATCTCAAATTTATTGCCGAAACGCTCGCCGGGACGATCGTTGCCCGTAAGCATCAGCTCCACTAAGGTAAAATAAGCGTTGTTGAACGCTTCGTGCGCCACATACCGTTCTTCATAGGGCACGGAGGAAAAATGCATCAGATGCACTTTTCCGTCCGTTTCCTTTTCGATCACCAGATACAGTCCGTTTTCACAGATATCAAACAGTCGCATATAACACGCTATCCTTTCTCACCCGCCGGGCTGCAAGGCGCCGGGGCAATTCAGCCATACTCAGAAATGAAGCTGCATGATCCATGCTTCCAGAGTCTCGGCTTCTCCCTCCGCAAGGCCTTCGGAAATTCCCAGAAGCACGATGCCGATGATTACAAGAATAATACAGGCATACTGCTTCGCTTTCAGCTTTTCCTTCAGGAATATCCGGGAGAAAATGCAGGAAACGATACAGTAGGAAGCCACCATCGGCGCCGCAAGCATCGGCCGGATCGCCATGGCATATACATAAAATACCTGGCCGAACTCCTCACAGAGCGCGGCAGCCGCCTTCGGCCGCTCTGAACGAGCAAAGGGATTGTACGCTTTCTTCGTCTTTATATAAAGAATGATCCAGGCCGCGATACCTGCGAGAAGGAAGGTCAGCCCGTACAGGATCAGCACGTCGATCTCTCCCAGCCCGAGGCCCGCTTCTCCATCCAGTATAATGCCGTCCGCGGCTGTACCGATCGTATCAAACAGGCAGTATAAAAGAGGGAACAAAAGCGCAAGCGCGCCGAAACGGTACTTCTTCTCTGTCTCCGTTCCCACGGCGCTCCTGGAAAGCCGCTGCTCCACCACAGCAAGAGCGATCACGCCGATGACGATCAGGACCGTGCCTGCAATATCCATCGCGGAGAATTCATCGCCGATGCTGGTCACCTGGCCGATCATAACGAACCAGATCAGCATCACGATCATGGACAGCGCGCCGGAAGCATTCTGGACAGGCGATACGATGGAAAGCTCCAGATACCTGAGCCCCGCGTAGCCGATCACCATGGAAATGATATAGCAGAGGGATGCCGGCGCGTACTTCACGGCATTGACCAGAAGTTCCTTTACCGACATCTTGTCCTCTGAGAAAAACATCAGTACAAACGCGGCGATGCCCATGACCAGGCCGACCCATACCGCGATCTTCAGATGCGAATACCGATCTGCTTCATCTGTACCTTTCTTATAAAATAGATCTGCAAGACCCCATCCGAAGGTACAGATGAGAGCAAATATAAACCACATAATTAATACACCTCAACTCCACTGTTTTCTCTGATAAATACCGGAATGACCGAAAGCGGGGCATATGCCTCCACTGTCTGCCCTCCGTCATAGATCCTGCCGGTAGCGCTCTCCACCCAGCGGGTGCCAGCCGGCAGATATACCTGCCATACGGAAACTCCGGGCTCTGTTACCGGAGAGACCAGGATGTCCGGCCCGAACATATGGGCATTCTCCACATTCCAGGCTTCCGGATCCTCCGGGAAGTCAAAGAACAGCGGACGGATCACCGGCGCGCCGGTCTCCGAGATCTCCTTCATGACGCGGCGGATATACGGGCGCATCTTCTCACGGATCATCAGGAAGTTCTTCATGATCTCATAGTTTTCTTCGCCGTAGCTCCAGATCTCGTTCGCGGCTCCGGAACCCAGGACCTGACGGCCCGTTTCTTTATTCAATGTTACTTCCACCACATCCCAGGGCGACCGCTCGCCATGAAGACGGAATACCGGAAGGAAGCAGCCCCAGGCGAACCAGCGGGCAATGAGTTCCCGGAATTCAGGCGACGTGGGATCTCCGCCGATGAAACCGCCCAGATCGCAGGTCCACCAGGGAATGCCTGCCATACCCATGGAAAGGCCGGCCTGGATCTGCTCCCGGAAGCTGCGGAAGGAAGAATGGATATCGCCGGACCAGGACAGCGCGCCGTATTTCTGGGAACCTGCCCAGGCGCAGCGCACCAGAGAAATAATGTCCGTCTCGCCTTCGCCCTTCAGTCCTTCATAGAAGCCCCGGGCATATTCCTTCGGATACAGGTTCGTGACCTGAAGCCCCGGACCCGCATAGTAGCGGAGGTTGTCATACTGGTAACCGCCGTATTCCGGTTCCGCCTCATCCAGCCAGAAGATCCGGACACCTTTGTCATAATAATTCTTTTTGCACACGTCCCATACAAATTTCCGGCAGCCCGGATTGGTGGCGTCGTAATAGGTGTTTGCCCCCATCCAGCCGGACCCGTACAGCGAATTTCCCCGATCCGTACGGATCAGGTAACCGTGGTCGCTCATATAATGGAAATTTCTGGAACGCTCGTCCACCGTGGGCCAGATGGAGACTACGGTCTCCACACCCATCTCCCGAAGCTCCTTCACCATGGCTTCCGGATCCGGGAAGCAGTCCGGATCAAATTCCCAGTTGCCCTGCAGTGTCCAGTGGAAGAAATCCACCACGATCACGTCCAGCGGAAGTCCGCGCCTCTTGTACTCCCGGGCAACAGAAAGCACTTCGTCCTGGGTCTTATAACGCAGCTTGCACTGCCAGAAGCCCATGCCGAACTCCGGCATCATCGGCGAACGTCCGGTAACGGCGGAATAGTTGAACTCGATCTCCGCCGGAGTATCCCCGGCCGTAATATAATAATCCATTTTCTTTGTCGACTTCGCATACCACTCTGTACGGTTCTTCGCAAAGGAGACCCGGCCGTTGGCCGGATTGTTCCAGAAGAAACCGTAACCCAGGCTGGAGACGTAGAAGGGCACGCTGGACTGGGAATTC
>CADCQD010000082.1 GCA_902803485.1 uncultured Eubacteriales bacterium
CCGGACTCCGGGCCTTTGACAAGCAAATAGTAGGGGTTATTCTGCCGACCGAGATACTTGCCGCCTTCGTATTCATTATAGACTACAGTATTTTCCTTCTGTTTTGTCACAGGTTTATCCTCTCTTTGAAACGCCTCCATGTTACAGACGGAAGTGTAGTATGCCTGGTGTTGGATTTTTAAATAGAAATCATGTTTACAATCCGCACAATCTCGAAGGGCAAAACAAAGTTTTATTGCACCTTTATCTTTGCACCGACATCTGCGAATTGCGAGACCAAGCTTTGTGCTGCATACTTTTCCAGCCCTTTCTTGATCACGGTCGGAGCGGAATCCATAGCAGCTTTAGCATCGGCCATACCCATGCCGCATTCTTTTTTGAGAAGCTTGACCATCGCCAAGGTATCCACCCGCAGTAGGCCAGCAGATGCTTCGCCAGGTCCGCGGAGGAGCCGATCTTCAAATGTCCTACACAGCTATATGATACACCCTCACCTCTGCCTCTTCGCCCGTCATAGCGAGGAATGCTTTCTTATACGCTTCCAACTGGTTCTGATAATGGATGTCCAAATCTGTCCCGTCGGCATTCGTCTTATAGTCTACGATGGACCACTTGCCGTCCTTCTTATAAACCAGATCCATTACGCCGTCCCAGATAAGCGGAGATGTTACAGCATCTTCACGGCAAGTGAACGGTAGTTCGCAATGGATCTCTTCCGCCGTCTTCAGTTCGGCAAACAGATCCTGTAGCTTGCCGTTCTCCTGCGGGTATCCGCCGGCAAGCATTGTCTGACCGACCGAGCGCAAAGCCTCCTGCAGCGCCTGCAGCTGCAGGGAAGAAAGATTTCCGCCGTATTCACAAAGGATCTCCTGCACAGTTTTATCAACCTCCAGACGGAAACCGGAACTGACCAGCATTTCCATCAGGCGATGTGTCATGGTCCCAAGCGTGGCAGCCAGCCTGTGATGCAGACCGAAAGGATCGGCAGACTCTTCTTTTGCAGGACATTCACTTTCGGCGGCAGTTTCCCGATCGACCACCCCGGAGCCGGACGCATCTTGATCCGCCTCCGGTGCATCCTCCGTTTTTACTTCGCTGTCCTCCAGAACCGAGAGCAGTTCCAAACTGCTCGGCGTCTGCAGGCGGAAGCTGTCCTCACTGACAAAGTCTTCCTTTTCCGCATCGGCCTGTTCTGCCTTTGCATAAAGATCTTCAGCCTGCACCGGCTGCTTTCCGGCCGCCGGGTCAGGAAGCTCGCTGTCCGCTTTGATCTTCAGGTAAGGTGTTGCTTCTTCGATCAGCGATTCCCAGCGAGTATTGATTACTTCCGAATTGCTTCTGCCTCTTCCCCGGCTGACGCTCTCACAGATGATCAGCGCATTTTCGGCGCGGGTGGCCGCGACGTAGAGCGTACGATCCCTCTCGGCGGCCAGCGCTGCAGCCTCATCACTTTCGCGGTCCTGATACCTTGCCGTTTGGATCAGCGTGGTTTTCGTATATCCTGTTCCCTGTTTTAATCTGAATAAATATCCTTCCGTACTGCTGCTGCCGTATTCGATGCGGTTGCCAGCGCCTTTGTTGTCCGGCAAAGATGACGCTCCGAGGATCACGATCGGTGCTTCCAATCCTTTGACTTTGTGAAGGTTCGCCAGATGGACGGCATCCAACCGTTCTTCAAAGCTGAGACAGCGTTCCTCTTCACTCTCTCCGGCCAGCAGCGTTTCGAGCCACAGCGCAGCGTCCCGATGGGATCTCAACACAGCCGTTTCTCTTGCCCGCAACTGTTCTTCCACATACCAGAAGATCTCCGCGTTCTGTCCGCCGGTCTTTTCAAACACCCGGTATTCGTTCGCGATATGGCGGAACAGGGCTGCCGGTGAGAGTTCTGCGGATTTTTTCACCAGGTCTCTTAACTTTTCCATGGCGCTGCAGGCTTTGGCAACACGGGCCGGAGCCCGGGAATTGCCTGCTGTTACGGCATCATCTCCGAACGGGATCTCCAGCTTTCCGCCTGCTGCCCGGTACGCTTTGATACCCTCTTCTTCCAGGTGAACCAATGTCCCTTTTAAGGCACGGTATACGGCAATCCCATTTTTCGGATTCGCTGCTGCAGAATAGATCTCCGAGACCGCCTGTAAGGACGGGCACTCTGCGAATGGCACGTTGCCTTCCACGCGGTAAGGGATGCCCAACCGCTCCAGTTCCTGACTGTATTTCCCCAGCACAGATTTCGTTGCCGTGATCAGCATAAAATCACCGTACTTCAGCCGGCGCAGCGCGTTCTTTTCCTTGTCCCATATCTGATATTCATCCGAGTAGGACAGTTGGCGTATGATCCGCCCCACCTGTTTTTCATCAGACTCCTCCGGATGATCTTCACAGGCTTTCCCCATATAGGCAGTATAGCGGTAAATGCCGCTCCAACCCTCGGAAGAAGCATCTTCTTCCAGAGGAATCGCTTCAAAACGGCTCTGAACCTCGGTCTGCAGCGGAAGAATCTTTTGAAACGTGCGGTTAAAGTATTCACGAAGTTTCTTCGTGGAACGGAAATTCCGGGAAAGCGTAAGCACCTCCCCTACGTTTGCATCTTCAAACAACGCCTTAACGCGAAGGAAGGACGTCACGTCGGCATTGCGGAAACGGTAAATCGACTGTTTCGGATCACCGACAATGAAGAGGCTTCCCTCACGCGGGCAGCACTCCGCCCAGTTTTCCTTCGGTTCTTTCGCGCTCAGATAAAAGAATACCTCCGCCTGTAGCGGATCCGTATCCTGAAACTCATCGATCAGGAAATACTGGTGCGCTTTCGCAATATATTCTGCCAGTTTTCCGCCCTTTGCCGCATCATCACGGAGCATGTTACGGAGATCATAGAGATAGTCAAAATAGGTCATAGCGCCGCGTTCCTTCAGTTCCGCTTCCACTACCGGAAGTGCTGCCGTCAGGAAAGA
>CADCQD010000083.1 GCA_902803485.1 uncultured Eubacteriales bacterium
ACGCCGGTGGAAATGTCCTTCAGCTGATCGAAAATGATGGGATTCAGCATATGGATCCCTTCCACGATGATCAGGCCGTCCGGCGCGCCCTGTATCCGGAGCGGTTCTTTCCGGTCGGAAGTTTTGAAATCATACTGAGGAACCTCGGCTTCCCTGCCGTCCTTCAGCGCGCGTACGGCTTCATTCAGCCAGTTCCAGTCCACGCAGTAAGGCGATTCCCAGTCCTCCGCTTCCGGCGGCCGCTGGTTTACAGGCAGGAAGAAGTTGTCCATACTGAGCATGGTGACCGGTACGTCCAGATTGTTAAGATAATCCTTAAGGCGCATGGCTGTAGTCGTCTTTCCGCTGCCGCTGGGCCCGGTGATGAGGACTACCGGGTGATCCGCCCGGCGCTCCAGGATCTTTACGGCAGCCCGGCTGATCTTGTCATGAAAGTTTTCTTCGCAGCGGAATATAAAGGACAGATCGTCCTTCATGCTTTCGTTGATATATTCCACATCGATGACACGCATGTGTTTACCTCCTCCTTTGATCGTGCTGAAATACTATATAGATTCTGTTAAACCCGGGGCAGCGGCTTTTTCCGCGCGCTGCCGGGTCACTTCATACATCAGGATGGACGCCGCGCAGCTGACGTTGAATGAAGAAGCATAAGAAGTCTCTGCCATGGGAATGGTTAAGAGGACGTCGCAGGACTCTTTAAAGGCTTTATTCAGTCCCATGGTCTCATTGCCGATCATCAGCATCAGGGGACCGGACAGGTCTGTTTGATACAGAGGATGCTCCTTGTGCGCTGTCGTACCGGCAAGAAGAAAGCCGGGATGCTCCGCGCGGAGCTTTTCGATATACGCGGTAAGGTCCCGGTTATCCGCGACTCGGACTACGGGCATATTGAAGAATGAACCCATGGCGGAAACTACCACGTCCGGATCATACAGATCCACACCGTGCCCGGTCAGGATCAGAAGATCTGCCCCGAGGGCGTCGCAGGAACGGATCATGGTCCCCAGGTTTCCTTTATTTGAAGGCCGGTCGAAAAGGACGATGAAGGGATTTTCTGAAAGCGGCACGCTGTCCAGCCGGTCTTCACGCATGCCGATCACAGCCATCAGCTCCGACGTATCTTCTTTTCCGCTGAGTTCTCTGAGAAGTTCCGGAGACAGGCAGTAGTTCTGCGGGGTCCGGACATTCGCGATCAGGTCCCGGGCCCAGTCGGAGAGATGGTATTTATCGTAAAGGAAGGCGCGGATGTCCCAGTGGTTCTGAACAGCCTCATTCAGGCTGCGGACGCCTTCCACTAAAAATTCGCCGTATTTATAGCGTTTATTTCTGTTGGTTTTCAGCACTTCAAATTTCTGATAAGTGCTGTTTTTGCTGAATACCCTGATCTCGTTCATCCATACCTCCGTATCCGGAATACCCTGTGTGATCTGAGATCCATTATAGCAAAAGCGCAGGCCTTCTTCAACCTGCAGCTGATCTCTGTATTTCGTGAATTCCTGTTGCATTCGATTTCCGAACCGCTATAATGAAAGGAGCAAGTGAAAATGAAGGGGCGCGCTATGTTTGAGACTTTTACAGCAGCATTTTCCACGATGATGGTCGTGATGGTCTGCATCGCGGCAGGCTATGCAGCGGGTAAGACAGGGATCATGCCGCAGAATTCCGACGGCGTTCTTTCCAAATGCGAGACGTATCTGTTCTGCCCGGCGATGGTCCTGAATTCCCTGATGGTGAACTGTACGGCAGCGGCACTGAAGGAAAAGGCTGCGCTGATCGGTTTCTGTACGCTGATCATGTTTCTTGGCTTTGCCATCGGCACGCCCCTGGTCTGTCTGCTGGAAAAGAAGGGCTATCAGCGGAACATCCTGAAATATGCCATCGTTTTCCCGAACTTCGGTTTCCTCGGCATGGCGATCGTTCCGCTGATCCTCGGGGAGGAAGCGCTGTTTGGCTATGTAATGTATATGCTGCCGATGAATATCGGCGTCTATACGTACGGAACGTCTCTTTTGATCAGGGAAGGCACAGAGAAGAAGCCTCTGTGGAAGCAGCTGGTAAACCCCATGTTTATTTCCACCTTCCTTGGGATCCTTCTGGGAGTGACAGGACTCGGCGGCAGGCTGCCTGCCTTTGTCCGTACCGGGATCCAGTACCTCAGCAACTGCTTTTCTCCGGTGGCCATGGTGCTGACCGGCATCGTGGTCAGCCGTTTCGGACTGAAAAAACTGTTTACGGTGAAAAAGTCCTACATTATGACGTTTTTACGGCTTTTGGCGCTTCCGGTGCTTTTCCTGACGCTCCTTCATTTCCTGAAAGCCGGCAGAGACGTGATCATGTTTACGCTGGTCGCCTATGCGGCACCCATCGGCCTGAATACCATCGTTTTCCCGGCATCCTGCGGCGAGGATACCTCAAGCGGCGCTTCCATGGCCATGGTTTCCCACATCCTTTGCGTGATAACGATCCCGCTGCTGTATGCCGCCATGGTGGGACTTGGCTGGGTATAAGAACGGATACCGTGTTCCGCCTGTATTCCTGCAGCAAGATCTTCACCGCGTCCGCGCTGATGTTCCTTCTGGAGCGGGGCCTGATCGGACTGGATGATCCGGTTTCGGAATTCCTGCCGGAATATAAGCACGCGGTCTACTGCCGCTATACCGGGAATAATATGGAAAGTTATCAGCCGGTATCCTCACTTACCCTCCGCCACCTGGTGACCGCGATTTCGTATATGCATCAGCTGATGCCGGACAACATGGAGGGATATTGCCATCCGCGGATCAAAAACGCTGTGAACGGGCAGCTGTTATAAACAGGGAAAGCACAGACCGGACAAGATCTGTGCTTCCTCTGCTTTTTCTGAAGGGATCCGTGCCTGATCCCGCGTTATACGGTCGGGCGGCTTTTATGCGCCGTGAAAATGATGGCTCCGAGTCCGATCAGGAAAATGATCAGAAGGATCGGAAGCAGATGGATGGTCAGTTTCAGGAGAGACAGCGCGACCACACCGAAGATCAGGTAACCCAGGATCCCGAGCGCCCCTCCCAGAAGCTTTCCGGCGATCTTGATAATAAACGCCGTAAAACGTACGCAAAGCATGATCATGCAGACAAGAATGGCAATCATTGTAAAACTCTCCTTTCGTGAACATTTCATGATGTTCTGTTCTTGACGTAAAGGATACACCGGAAACGGGAACGGTTACAGGGTTTAGGAAGCGGAATATACACATTTATTTACGCATCTGTGGTATAATAGCCTCAGAGGAATATTAAAGGAGGAGAAGTATGGGCCTTTTGCAGTTTAATTACAGGAGCAGGATCCTGGGATACTATGTGAATCTTACCGTAGCGTACCCTACTGACGACGTGGGGATCCATTTAAGCGGCGAACCGGATACGGCGCTGATGAAGACTGCGGATATGATGTGTCCCGGAATGAAGTTTCAGACAGTATATCTGATCCACGGCGGCGGAGATGAGGATACGCTGACGTACCGCTATACCAACGCGGAAAGATACGCGCAGAAAAACCGTGTGATGCTGGTGACGCCCGGAATTCCGAATTCCTTTGGCGCGGATTCCGGTTACGGCGTCAGCTATATGCGGTTCCTTACGGAAGAACTGCCGCAGGTGGTGCAGAGCTATTTCGCTTCTTCGCCGAAGCGGGAGGATAATTTTGTCATGGGTTACGCCATGGGCGGCAATGTGGCGCTGGCTATGGCCATGATGCATCCGGAACTGTACGCGGCAGGCGTGGACCTTTCCGGAGGTATCGGATATACCCTTTCCACGGAGAATATGGTAAAGGAACTCTCGGGAGAGCATTTCCGGAATCATTTCTACCGTTTTAACGCGACCTTCGGCGAACCGGAAGATTTCCCCGGATCCCGGCATGATCTGTATCCCATCGTAAAAAAGCACATAGAAGAGGGCAGAGAACTGACGGATATGACGATCATCTGCGGCGACCGCGAGTTTATCCGCGCCCGTGTGGAGGAAGACGTCCGGATACTGAAAGAACTGGGTTATCCGGTGAAGTACATCTCAGCCGAAGGCTACGACCATGATTTTGACTGCTGGGACCATTACATCCGGGCGGCTCTGGATGAGTATCTCCCGCTGAAACGCCGGATCCTGTATCCTGACGAGGGAGCGGCAGAATGAAGAAAAAGTGGCGGATCCTGTTTTTCGCGATCGGCATCGTCAGCATCGCGTTCCTTGTGATCCGTTCCAAGCCTTCCAAAAAAGAATGGGCTGAGATCCTGCAGCCGAAGACCCTGCTGTTTCTTCTTGGGATGATGCTTTTATGGGCGCTGATCTATTTTGTGCATGAAGAGGCGCTCCGGCAGGTGATCGGACCGGAGAGCGCAGCCATCCGGAGGATCTCCCTGTACCGGATCATCGTTTCCGGCTTCGCGCTGAATAATCTGACGCCTGTCGGCCTGGCAGGCGGCGAACCCTACCGCATCATGGAACTGAAGCCTTATCTGGGGCTGAAAAAGGCCACGTCGTCGACGCTGAATTACAGTATCCTGTTCATTATCGGACACGTGCTGCTCTGGCTGACGGGCATTCTGATCTATGTACTGATGGGATGTCCGGGAGAGACGTTCCTGACGGTACTTCTTATGATCGCGGCGGCCGTTCTTCTTGCAGCCGCGCTGCTGTTCTTCCTGAAAAGAAAGGGAGGACTGCTGATGCCGGCCCTGCGGTTTTTCGGGAAGATCCCGTTTCTTCGGAAACCGGTGGGAAAGATGCTTGATAAAAACGGCGCGCATATCGAAGAGATCGATCAGTATTATGGGGAGTTCAAGCGCGCGCGCCGGAGTTTTGCGTCATCCTGTGTACTGGAGTATCTGGCAAGGATCCTGGAGTGCGCGGAGTATTTTCTGATTTTTCTCTTTCTGGGGCAGAAGATCAATATCTTCGGAGGGATCCTGATCCTCAGCATGGCGTCGCTTGTTGGGAATCTTTTCTTTATGATCCCTATGCAGGCAGGGACCCGGGAAGGCGGTATGGTGCTGGCCCTCGGATGGCTGGGGATCGACCCCTCCGCGGGTGTGATGGGCGGACTCCTTTACCGTGTGCGTGATATTCTCGGAAGCCTGATCGGGGTCCTGTGCATCCTGATAGAAAAGAAGCACGAAGAGAAACTCGAAAAAAGAGGAATATAACTGAAAAGGACTGATACTTCAGCATCCGGGAGGATGCGGAGTATCAGTCCTTTTCATACCGGCGTTCCGGCCGGAAAAAGTCAGTTGCCTTTTTCGCTGTTGTTTTCCGCAAACAGGAAACGGATCAGCTCGGGCAGGTATTTCGCCCAGGCAGCTTCATTATGCGTCTGGCGCGTATCCAGAAGGAACATGCTGTGCAGCCGGTCCATGCCTTTTTCCCGGAATTTCCGGTAAACGGCAAGAACGTAATCCACGCTGGTAACGTCGATGCCCTGGTCTCCGTTAAAGAAAGCGATCCGGTGATCCTTAAGAAGGCTGAAATCGTAAGCGTCCAGGTACGCCAGAAGCTTCGGAAGATCAAACATGGGGAAGCCGGGAGAGCAGACGATGGCGCGCCCGAAGACCTCCGGATTCCGGAGCATCATGTAATAGGACGCGGAACCGCCGGCGGAGATACCGCCCACGCAGGTGTGCGCAGGATCCGGCAGCGTCAGGAAGTTTTCATCGATCAGCGGCTTCAGCGTAGAGACTACGAATTCAGCATACGTGCCGGTGCTGCTGGTTCCATCGATGACAGGCACCGGATGTCCGTTCACCGTGATCCCGCGGCCGCCCCGCTCAAAGGGCGGCGTGAGTTCCAGGCCGCGGTCTTCCGAGGTATCGATGCCTACAACGATGGCGGAGATCCCTTCCGGTCTGAGGCTTGAGACCGCCCGGTCCGCCTGCAGCTTGTTCCTGCCGTCATTGCACTCAAATACTCCCTGTCCGTCATGAAGATAGATGACCGGGAAACGCTTCTGCCCGTCGTAATCCGACGGCAGCCATACCAGGATCCGGCGGCGCCGGTGATCCGGATAGGGTACCATTTCCAGTTCAAAAGTCCGGATCGATCCTTCCGGGATCAATTCGGGATATTCATAAGGACGAAAATCAGGTTTCATCAGTACTGCCACTCCCTTCCTGCGTTATCGTCTTCCTTCGGAATACGCGCGGTGAAGGTGAAGGGCGGTGTGTATTTCTGCATGATCTCATTCAGTTCTTTATCGAAGTCCACCCGGCACTCAGATTCGCGGCCGAAGACCATGGTGGCGGGGCAGTCCTTGGTATAAGGCTTCCACTCCGGCATATTCGCGTGGTTCGGGTCGCCGGTACGGGCAAAGGCTACCAGCGCGCCTGCGATCTCTTCCTCCAGCTTGTCCGAGACGCCCTCGATATTGGTATACGGGCAGCGCCAGGTGTTGTGGAAGACGTAGGGGATATCGGAGCAGTGCCATGCGGGCCTGCCGTTGTCCAGATCGAATTCCAGCGCGAAGACACTGGTATAGCCGGGGGTCTCCGGATCCGCCGCGTCGCGTGCTTCCATAAATCTGGTGATGGAGGTCCGGTCGGAGATCCAGGAAACCATCCAGTCGGGCTTTCCGGGGTAAGCTTTACGGAAAGCTTCCAGCGCTTCTTCGCCGTGTCCCTGGAAGACTTCATCCGGAGCCTTGACGGAATCCATGGGAGCGAATGCGGTGAATTCACATTCCACAGTGGTAACCATGGTCGGCACTTTCTTCGCGTAGTCCGTGAAACCTACGTTTACAGGATGCCCCAGATACCAGTCGTTCGGGATCGGATGCCACATCAGCGCCTTCTGAAGGACGTTGCAGACGTGGACGTAGGCCTTGGTCAGAAGATCATACGGAATGGTCTCCAGTTCCTCAATGGAGGAAAGACCCAGCGATTTCAGCATGGCTTCCGCAAATTCCCGGTGGTTTTCCGGCTCTCTTGCGCGCATGGATCCCGCGCCGCCGGACATCAGGATGCCCTTATGGAACAGGCCTTCTGCCGCGGGTGTCTGAAGCATGTCACAGACTTTTCCGCCGCCGCCGGACTGGCCGAAGATGGTGACGTTTTCGGGATCTCCGCCGAAAGCCGCGATATTATTGTGGATCCATTTCAGGGACGCGACGATGTCCGCGTTGCCTGCGTTTCCGGAATTCCAGTATTTTTCTCCGAAGGAAGAAAGGTCAAAATAACCGAGGATGTTCAGACGATGGTTGACCGTCACCACTACCACGTCGCCGTATTCACAGAGCGAGTCTCCTTCGTACGCGACCTGCTCCAGTGAAGAACCGTCCGCGTATCCGCCGCCGTGATACCATACGACCACCGGCTTCTTCGCGTTCTGATCCAGAGATCTGGTCCAGATATTCAGGAACTGGCAGTTCTCGTTTTCAGGCCAGAAACGGTGCGGGATCATGATCTCCACGGAAGGAATGGGGTTTCCCATGGTGGGGCAGATGGGGCCGTAGTTCGTGGCGTTCTTCACGCCTTCCCAGGGTTCCAGGTCCTCCGGCATCTGGAAGCGTTTCGCTTTCGCGTACTGAATGCCATAGAAATTGAAAATGCCATCCAGTTCAAAGCCCCGGAGCCTGCCCCATTGTGTTTCCACTACGGGATAATCCGGTGTGGATCTGAATTTTCTTGCCATACATGTACTCCTTTCGTTATATGATTAGTGTTGATGGTAACCGTCCAGGAATTCTCCGAGGGCGGTAAATGCCTCTTTGAGTACTTCAGTGCGCGGCAGGTAAACGATCCGGAAATGATCCGGGGTCTCGTAATGGAAACCTTTTCCGGGCACCAGAAGGACCTTCTTTTCATGCAGAAGATCGATGCAGAATTTTTCATCATCCGTAATATTGAATTTTTTGACATCCAGTTTCGGGAAGGTGTAGAATGCGGCGCTGGGCCGCACTTCGGAAAGGCCGTCGATCGCGTTGATCATCCGGTCCGTGACCTCGCGCTGTTCGTAGAGCCGGCCGCCGGGGACCAGCAGCTCTTCGGAACTCTGGGTCCCGCCCAGGGCGGTCTGCACGATCATCTGAGCCGGTACATTGGAGCACAGGCGCATGGAGGACAGCATGTTCAGCCCCTCGATGTATCCCTGGACATGATCCACAGGACCGGACAGCACCATCCATCCCACACGGAAACCTGCGATCCTGTGCGATTTGGAAAGACCGTTCAGCGTTACGCAGAACTGGTCAGGATCAATGGAGGCGATGGACACATGCTTTTTTCCATCCATGACCAGACGGTCATAGATCTCATCCGCGAAGATGATCAGTTCATGTTCTTTCGCGATCCGTACGATCTCCGCGAGGACGTCTCTGGGATACAGTACGCCGGTGGGGTTGTTCGGATTGATCACGACGATCGCCTTGGTCTTATCCGTGATCTTTTTCCGGATGTCTTCCGTATCCGGGAACCATCCTGCCTGTTCATCGCATACATAGTGAACGGCATGGCCGCCGGCCAGGGTGACGCAGGCGGTCCACAGCGGATAATCCGGAGAAGGGACCAGGACCTCATCTCCGTTATCCAGCAGTCCCTGCATGCACATGGAGATCATTTCGGAGACCCCGTTTCCTGTATAGATCCGGTTGATGTCCAGATTCGGAAGCCCTTTGATCTGGTGGTACTGCATGATGGCTTTCCGCGCGGAAAACAGGCCTTTGGAATCCGAATAGCCCTCCGCGTCCGGAAGGTTCATGATCATATCTTCGATGATCTCCGTGGGTGCCATCAGTCCGAAAGGCGCGGGATTTCCGATATTCAGCTTCAGGATCCGCTCGCCGCGGGCCTCCATCTTATTCGCTTCATCCAGTACCGGGCCGCGGACGTCGTAACTGACGTAATCCAGCTTGTGTGATTTATTGATCGTTTTCATATTTCAAAGCTCCCCGCAATATATACATAATCATTAAATTATATAATATATCATTCAAAGAAGATGCGCAAGTATCCTGTAACATAAGTCGTTTAGTTTGACATTTACGAATAAATATACTAAACTGTGTATAAATTGTGTTTATGATGTCAGATTATGGCCCTGAGAAGGGTCTTTTGCAAGCCGAATGTGAACACGGGAAAAAGGAGTAAGACAGGGAAATGGAAAACGCCTGGTCGTGGATGCTGGATACGCTGAAGCGCGGTTCCGGCTATAAGGATATGTTCGGACTTCTGAAATGCCACGGGGATGCCGTGGCGGCGGAGATCCTGGACGATAACGGCAACATTCAAACCAGAAGCTACCAAACGTATGTGGAAATGACGGAAAAGGCCTGCGGACAGCTCGAACGCAGCGGCCTTTTCGGACAGGGGGACGTGGTCGGACTCTGTTGTGAAACGTGTATGGACTGGCCGGTGCTCTTCTGGGGCATTCTGATGTCCGGGGGCATTCCGCTGCTTTTGAATCCGGCAGCGGATGGAAAACTTCTTCAGGCGATCCTTGAGGAAGCGGGAGCGAAGGCCATAGTGTCCGCGGGACCGCGGGACGGCATTTCAGTCTCCCTGATCAGGATCAGCGATGTTCTGAAAGACGGCGCGCCCGGGAAGGAACAGTGGGCGGATGCGGTGGCATTGTGCACTTCGGGCACTACCGGGCGGAGCAGGATCTTCCTTTATACAGGACAGACCGTGGCGAACCAGCTCAACAGCTTTGACGAAGCTGCCAGAAACTGCAGCGAACTTCCGTTTGTGGAAGGGGTTCCGTGCAGGATCCTGGCGTTTCTGCCGTTCCATCATGTATTTGGATTTACCATCGTTTACATGATCTATTCGCTGACAGGAAAGACGATCGTTTATCTCAGAGACAAGAGTGTCCGTACGATCATGGAAGCCTGCCGGACGCATCATGTGACGAATCTTTATAATGTGCCGATGTTTTTCAACGCCCTGGCAGCGGGGATCACGCGGCAGGTCCCGGATCCTTCGGCCCTGCCTGAAGCGCTGAAACAGGAGGTCCGGAAAAACTGCCTGGGTACGGACATCCGCATCATGATCACCGGCGGCGGCCATGTGCCGGCGTCTACCCTTCAGGTGATCAATGACCTGGGATATCCTCTGCATAACGGCTTCGGTATGACCGAGTGCGGCGTGATCTGCGTGGAGCTCTCTGATGACGCGGAGCAAAGGAAACGGGGCAGTATCGGAAATCCCTTTGCCGGCAATGAGATCAATCTGGCGCCGGGCGAGACCGGCGAACTGAAGATCCGCAGCAGCGGGCTGTATCAGGCAAGCATCGTGGATCAGCAGATCATTCCGAGAGATCCTGAGGAGTGGTTTGAGACCGGAGATATCATGCGCCGGGATCCGGCTGGATTCTATATCGTCGGGCGCGTAAAAGACGTGATCATCGGCGCTTCGGGAGAAAATATTTATCCGGATGAACTGGAAGACCGCTTTGTCGGCCTGCCTGGAGTATCCGCCTTCTGCGTGCTGGGCATCAAAAACGGTTTTTATGATGACCTGTGCCTTCTTCTGGAGCCCGCGGAACAGGGCTTTTCCGAGACCGCGGTCTCCGCGGCAATTGATAAGATCCGTGAAAGCCTGGGCACCGGTGAACAGCCGGACCGTATCCTGATCTCCGGTATGAAGCTTCCCGTTTCCGCCAGCATGAAGATCATGCGGCAGACCCTGAAAAAGAAGATCGAAGACGGCAGCTGGCCCTACCGTGAGCTGCACAGGGAAAGCCGGATGCCGGTTCCTGAGGAAAAGAGCGTTTCTGAAACGGCGCAGCCGGAAGATCCGGAATTCGTCCAGATCGCGGATAAGATCCGGAAGATCGTCTCCGATACTCTGTATGTGGATGAGGAGCAGATCGGTGATTACGACAGCTTCACGGAAAAACTGGCAGGGGACAGCCTGACGCTGTTTGGCGTGTTCTGCGAGATCGAGAAGCAGTTCGATCTGGTGCTTGCGGATTCGGATATGGTCCGCATGAGCTGCGTCCATGACGCCGCGTCGCTGATCTATGAGCGGCTGTACGGAAAGAATACCGTGTCCCAGGCCGCCCGGAAAGAGGAGATCAGTTATCACAGGATCACGGATTTCAGTGAGAGCACGGAATACAGGGATCTTCAGAAACGCAGCGAGGAAACCTTCAAGGACTGCGAAAATCCGTATTTCCTTCCTCACGACAGCCTGATCCGGGATACCAGTGTGATCCGGAAGAAACGGGTGATCAATCTCGGTTCCTATAATTATCTTGGCATGTCCGGAAATCCGGAGACCATGCAGGCGGCGATCGAAGCGATACAGAAATACGGCACATCCGCCAGCGGCAGCCGTACGCTGGCAGGTGAAAAGACGCTGTACCAGCAGCTGGAGCATACCATTGCCGAGTGGAAGCATACGGAGGACTGTATCGTCTGTACCGGCGGCTGGGCTACAAATTTAAGCTTTATCAGCTGCTTCATGCGGGAAGGAGACTTCATCCTGTATGACGCGCTTTCTCATAATTCCATCTCGGAAGGCGTAGCTCTTTCCAAAGCGGAGAGCCGGGCGTTTGCCCACAATGATCTGGCGATGCTGGAGGACATCCTGAAGAAGATCTCCGGCATGTACAACAAGGTCCTTATCGTGGTGGAGGGTGTATACAGCATGGACGGCGACATCGCGCCGGTACCGGAGTTCGTGCGGCTGAAGAAGCAGTACGGCTGCTTCCTGATGGTGGACGAAGCGCATTCCGGCGGCGTGATCGGTGATAACGCGGGGGGCTGCGATGATTATTTCCATCTGGATCCCCATGATATCGATATCAAGTACGGGACCATGTCCAAGGCGCTCGGCACCTGCGGCGGTTATATCGCGGCAGATCACTCCATCGTGGAATATCTGCGGTATTCCATGAACGGGTTTGTCTTTACGGCAGGCATCGCGCCGCCCCTTGCGGCAGCCTGCATGATGGCCATCGAGATCATTCAGCGCGACAATTCCATGGCTGCGAAGCTTCATGAGAATATCCGCTATTTCGTCCGCCGCTGCAAGGAAGAAGGCATGAATACGTGCCTTGCGGGCGAAAGCGCGATCGTACCTGTCCTGGTGGGTTCGGACGCGGACGCCGCACGGCTCTCATCCGAGATCCTGAAGCAGGGCGTCTTTGTGCCGCCGGCCATGTTCCCGGCAGTACCTATGGGAGAAAGCCGTCTCCGTTTTACGATCTCTGCCACGCACAGTATCGAACAGCTGGAGAAGGCTGTGTCCGTAACCGCTGAGGTGATGCGCAGGGAGGGCTTCCTGAAATGAGTAAGGTAGCGGTAGTAACCGGCGCGAGTTCCGGGATCGGGGAGGCGGTTTCCGCAAAACTGCTCCGGGCCGGATACCGCGTATACGGTCTTTCCCGGCGGGGTACGGCGCCGGACGGTGTTTCGGGAATGAAGCTGGACGTGACGGATGAACAGCGGGTGGATGAGGTTTTCCGGGAGATCTTTCAGAAAGAAGGCCGGATCGACCTGCTGGTGAATAACGCGGGCTTCGGGATCTCCGGCCCTCTGGAGTTTACGGAGCTTACGTCCGCGCGCGCGCAGATGGACGTGAATTTCTTCGGACAGTTTCTCTGCGCCCGTGCCGTGCTGCCTTATATGAGGGAGAGAAAGAGCGGCCGGATCGTTTTTGTCAGTTCTGTCGCGGCATCCATGGCGATCCCTTATCAGGCCTTTTACTCCGCGAGCAAGGCGGCAGTCAGTTCCATCGCGCTGGCTCTCAGAAATGAAGTAAAGGATCTCGGCATTACTGTAACGGCGGTACTTCCGGGTGACGTGAAGACCGGATTTACGGATGCAAGGGAAAAGGACCAGGGAACGCGGATCACAAGCGTTTACCGCCGGTCGGATTCCGCGGTCGCGGCTATGGAGAAGGATGAACGGAACGGCATGTCCGCGGATTTTGCCGCAGGCGTGATCCTTCACGCGGCTGAAGCGAGGCGGCCGAAGCCGATGATCATTGCGGGCCCGAAATACCGGGTGTTTTACGCGTTGTTCAAATTTCTTCCTGCGCGGCTCGTCTACTGGGTCATCGGGAAGATGTATTCATAATAAGGAAACGGCAGCCGGAGAGGCATGGCTTCTCCGGCTGCCGTGCCTGAAAACGAGGAGGTCCCATGAAACTGATTTCCTGGAATGTAAATGGATTAAGAGCAGTAGTCGGAAAAAACTTTTATGAGGTCTTCCGGGATCTGGACGCGGACATTTTCTGCCTGCAGGAAACGAAGCTGCAGGGCGGCCAGCTGGATCTTCTGACGGAAGGATATCATCAGTACTGGAATTACGCGGAGAAGAAGGGCTACAGCGGAACCGCGGTATTTACAAAAAAAGAGCCGTTGTCCGTAAGCTGCGGCATCGGTATAGAGGAGCACGACCATGAGGGCCGCGTCATCACACTGGAATTTGATGACTTCTACATGATCACCTGCTATACGCCCAATTCGCAGGACGGCCTCAAGCGCCTTTCCTACCGGATGGCCTGGGAGGACGCTTTCCGTGGATATCTTGTAAAGCTTGCGGAAAAGAAGCCGGTCGTGATGTGCGGAGATCTGAATGTGGCGCATGAAGAGATCGATCTGAAAAATCCGAAGACCAATCATCAGAACGCCGGGTTTACGGATGAGGAACGCGGAAAGATGACAGAGCTTCTGGCGTCCGGTTTTATCGATACCTTCCGGTATTTCTACCCGGATCAGAAGGATATTTACTCCTGGTGGTCTTACCGCTTCCACGCGAGGGAGAAGAATGTGGGGTGGCGGATCGATTACTTTATCGCGTCAGACAGCATGAAGGAGCGGCTGGTGGACGCGAAGATCCATACGGAGATCGAGGGTTCCGACCATTGCCCCGTAGAGCTTGTGATCACAGAACAGGAAAAATGAAATGAAAAAGTGGTTTCAAAAGCTTGATCCGAGATATGTAAAAGTCTGTACCTATGCCAGTGTGACCGTGATCGTGACAGCGGTGATCCTGGTGCTGATCTACCTGTCCGGGGGATTCTGGCAGAGGATATGGAATCTGGTAAAGGCAGTGTTCCGGCCGATGGTGATCGGGATGGTCTTCTGCTATATCCTGCTTCCTGCGGTGGGTTTTCTGGAAGCGGTGTTCACCAGAAAAAAGGAGCACTGGTGGGCCCGCCTGCTGGCTGTCTTTTTAACCATTGCCAGTGTGGTCGCCGCCATCCTGCTGATCCTTGCGCTGGTCATCATCATGATGTACAAGAATATCCGGGCTGTGAATATCGAGACTGTCCTCGGACTGATCACCACGACCCAGGGCGACCTCTTCGATTTTCTGGAAGCCTTCCAGCAGAAAGCTACGGACTTCGGTTTCGCGCCGGATACCCTGAGCAACTTCGTAACGTCGCTGATCGGCGGCATTCAGAATGCCCTGACCGGGATCCTGTTCGGCATCGTGATCGCGATATATTTTCTGCTGGACTGGACGGAGATCACGAAATACTGGCACCGGGCGCTGCTCCTTCTGGCAGGAAATAAGAATACCCGCCGGGTAAAGGTGCTGAGCGCGGACGCGAGCCGCGTCTTTTCCGGATATATCCGCGGCCAGTTTGTGGACGCGCTGGTGGTGGGAATTACCGCAAGCGCGGCATTCATGATCGCCGGGATCCCGAACGCTGTGCTTGTGGGAGCTTTGACAGGCCTCGGAAACCTGATCCCCTATATGGGGCCGGTCCTCGGGACCGTCACCATGGTGGTCGTCTGCCTTCCCGGCGCTTTATGGGGCAAGCTGGTGATCGGGATCATTATCCTGATAGTGATCATGGTGATAGATGCCAATGTCATTGAGCCAAAGCTGATGAGCAGCAGCATCCGGATCCATCCGCTTCTGGTGATCGTCGCCCTGATCGGCGGCGGTGTGGCCGGCGGATTTGCCGGCATGATCGTGGCAGTGCCTCTGGCCGCTTTTATCAAAGTCCAGTTCGACCGGTATCTGGACAAGAGGGAGCAGCCTCTGGAATCATAGATCACATCAGCGGCGCGAAAAACCTCAGGACGGGGCCGGCCAGCTTATAAAACAGTTTTTCTTTCTGGATCGTATAAGGCGTGACCTCACGGCACTTCAGCAGTGTATCCTGGAAATCAGCTTCGATTTCCGGGATACAGCTGGTTTTATAGAGAAAAACCGCGCATTCAAAGTGATGATAGAGGCTGCGGTAGTCCAGGTTGATGGTGCCGGTCACCGCCTTTACGTCGTCACTGACAAAGACCTTGGCATGCACGAAGCCGGGAGTATATTCGTAGATCCTGATGCCGGAACTGATCAGCGTGCGGTAGTAGGACTTGGCCAGGGCATAGGCCATCTTTTTGTCCGGGATCCCGGGGAGGATGATCTTTACGTCGATCCCCCGGTACGCCGCGTATTTCAGCGCGGTCTCCAGTTCCCCGTCCAGGATCAGATACGGCGTCATGATATGAACATAATGATTTGCCCGGTTCAGGATGTCCATATATACGGTTTCCCCCACCTTGAAGCCGTCCAGCGGGCAGTCGCCGTAAGGCATCACATAACCGTTTTCCGGTTTCGGAAGTAACGGTTCGGTCCGTAAATAGGGCATGATCACAGGCTCATACTCCCCGATGCACCACATCTGAAGAAACATCAGAGTAAAGCTTTTCACGGCGGGACCCTTCAGCATGACCGCCGTATCCTTCCAGTGCCCGAAACGTTCCTTGCGGTTGATGTATTCATCCGCCAGGTTCACGCCGCCGGTGAAAGCCGTTTTGCCGTCGATCACAAGGATCTTCCGGTGGTCCCGGTAATTATAGTGAGAAGAGGCCACGGGAATAATGCGTGAAAAGATCTTCGCGCGGATCCTCTCTTCCTCCAGAAGCTTCCAGTAGCCGCCCGGCAGCTGGGAAAGTTCGCACATTCCGTCATACATCACGCGCACGTCCACGCCGGATCTCGCTTTACGCTTCAGGATCTGCAGGATCTCGCCCCACATCCATCCTTCTTCGATGATAAAGTATTCCAGAAAAATAAATCTTTCGGCCTTTTTCAGTTCCTCAAGAAGCGCTTCGAATTTCGCCTCTCCGGAGGGGAAATAGGTGACTTCCGTGTTTTCATAGACAGGGAAGCAGCCGCTCTGATTCAGATAAGTGCTGAGATCATCCACACCGGAGCCGTCCCGGTGCAGCTTTTCCATGGTTTCGCCGGACTGCCGGATGATATGCATTGTCCGGAGGATCAGCTCTTTTTCCTGCTCCTTCAGCTTGCGGTAGCCCGCGTTGGACTGGGTAAACCAGAGGAGGAGCGTTCCTGGCACGGGCAGTATGGCTATGATCAGCATCCAGGTCAGTTTCGCGGTGGAATCCATGGAGCTGTTAAACAGGTATATGACCATGACCAGCACAAACAGAGTCCGGATGGTGGTCAGCCAGGGGATCAGCACTTCCAGGACAGCGTAAAAGATCAGGACCAGGAATGCCTGGATCAGGATCAGGAGAAAAAAGAGCATAAAACGGCTGAAGATCAGGTGGAAGATCCCCTTTTTCACCGGCTTTGCCAGATGGTATACAGGTTTGTTCTGATTTTTGCTGCTCATTCGCATCCTCCGGGCGCAGGCGCTGAAGACGCGGGATCGTAAAGTTCCGCGGCTTCACGCACATAATTTCTGTATTCTTCTACGATATGTTCCGGTGCGGCCAGCCGGACTTTCGTACCGAGGCCGAAAAGCCACGCGTAGAACTGCCGTGAAACGAAAACGTCCGCGGAGGCTTCAAAATGCGCGTCGTCCACCCGGAGCATCATGACGTCCAGACCGAACTGGTCAATAATAATGCCCGCGAAATCATTGTCGCAGAGCAGCGTTACGCGTTCTTCTTTTCCTCCGTTCATCCGGAACATGCGGTTTCCGTATCTGCGGATATCCAGACCCGCGAATACTTCGCTTCCGGACCTCGGCAGGTCTGTGACGGAGATCTTCAGCATCTTGTCCGCGCGGTAGTGCTTGATCATTGCCGCTTCCGCGTCGTAGCCGATCATATAATAGTATTCATCGTCCCATACCAGGGCGAAGGGACTGATCTCATAGAAGAGCCCGCCGTGCCTGAGCTCCATTTTTTTGTCCGGCGTCCAGTTGAAATACTGGAAGCGGATGGCCCGGTCCCGGTTGATGGCTTCATGGATCGCGTCCACAGTGTAATAGATGCTTTCATTCATGGATTTCACGCGGCCGGTGATCAGGACCTGGCGGTTCAGTTTCTTTGCGTCGTGGACACTGACCAGGTTTTCCAGCTTCCGGATCAGTTCCGCGGATTTTCCCGCCGTAATGAACCGCGCCGACTGGACGGCATCCGTCAGAAGCTTCAGCTCTGAAAGCTCAAACTCCCGCTGCGGGATCCGGTACCAGGTGGTATGCCCGGCTTTTTCTTTGAGAACTTCGTACCCGAAGCGCTCCAGCGCGTCAAAATCCGAATACAGTGTCTTGCGGTCTGCCGGAATGTCGTATGCCAGCAGCTTCTTCTGGATCTCCGCGAGCGTCAGGCCGTGCTCCTCATCCGTCTCATGAAGAAAGATCTTCAGAAGGTATAGAAGTTTCAGACGCTGATCAGCCATAGTAGTCCTCCCCGGAAGAGCGATTTTTACGAAAATTGAAATTTCTTCTTTTCATTATACACCAAGTGTGGTATACTTCAACAAATGTTTACCGGTTTTCCGTAAACGAAATCTGAATTAAGGAGTTGATCGATCAACTATGGATCCTGACAGTCGATTGTCGGCCGCAGCTGTAATTTTCTTATTTATCGCTTCCGCGTATTTCGCATTGACAGAAACCGCCGTTGCGTCTGTATCCCGCATGAAGATCCGTGTGCGCGCGGAGAAGGGAGACACGCGGGCGGAGCGCACCTTATATGTACTGGATCATTTCGATGATGCCATTACGACACTTCTGATCTGTACCAATATCGCCCACATTGCGGCGGCTTCCCTGGTAACCGTCCTGGTCACCCGGAGATGGGGGCTCAGCGCTGTGACGCTCAGCACCTTTGCCATGACGCTCGCGATGTTTTTCCTGGGCGAAATGCTACCGAAAAGCATCGGAAAAAAATCAAGCGAAAAGTCCTGCCTGGCATGTTCAGGCTTATTATGCGTGCTCATGAAGCTCCTCTGGCCCTTTACCCGTGTTCTGACCTGGATCGGGAATCTGACGCTGAAGCTGGTGAAAAGCGATGAGGAGTATTCGGTCACCGAGGATGAATTGTACGACATTATCGAAGATATGACGGAAGAAGGCTCCATCGATGAGGAACAGAGCGAGCTGATCTCTTCCGCGATCCAGTTCGCGGACGTGACGGTTTCCAGTATTCTGACGCCCCGTGTAGACATCGCCGCGGTGAACGTGGATCAGTCTCCGGAGGAGATCCTGAAATTCATCCAGAGCCAGAACCACAGCCGGATCCTGGTCTATGAAAAGAGCATAGACAATATCATCGGCGTCCTTCAGATCAGGAAATTTCTGAAGCTCTACGTCAGCACCCGGGTCATCCCTGAGGTCCGCCCTCTGATGGACGAGGTGTATTACGCGCATCAGAGCATGCAGATCGACGAGCTGCTTCAGGAGATGTCCCGGAGGAAGCTGAGCATGGCGGTCATTACAGACAGCTACGGCGGGACGCTGGGGATCGTGACGGTGGAGGATATCCTGGAGGAGATCGTTGGAGAGATCTGGGACGAGGATGACGAGATCCGCGAACCCATCGTGAAGATCGCGGATAATACGTACCTTGTGAACGGGGATGAGACAGTGCTGGACACCTTTGATTTTATCGGTGTGGAAGAACCGGACCCCGAGAATGAGGACCGTTTCACCAATCTTCTGATGGCGGACTGGTTTTACGAGCAGTTCACCCACATTCCGGTGCGGGGCGACAGCTTTGAGTACCGGGGGCTGAAGATCACGGTCAGTGAGATCGCGCATAACCGGATCTACCGGCTGTATGTGGAAGTGCTTCCTGAAGGCAGCGGAGAGGAGGCGGAGAACAAATGATCCATGTAGTGGTATTCTCCGGCATCATTCTCTGCGTGATCCTTTCCGCGGTATTTTCCGGTTCGGAGATGGCGCTGTCCTCAGCGAATGAAGTCCGTCTGGAAAACGAGGCAAAATCCGGGAGCCGGAGATCCGGCCGCGCCCTGAAACTGGTGCAGAACTACGATGATACGCTGAGCGCGATCCTGGTGGGCAATAACCTGGTCAATACAGCGGCGTCTTCCCTTACCACGGTACTGGTGATCCTTCTTACGGGATCTGACCGGCTGAACTGGGCAGGCACGCTGATCGTTACGGTGCTTGTGATCATTTTCGGCGAGACGATCCCGAAGATCATCTGCAAAAAGCTGGCGACCCGCGTCAGCGCCGGAGTATCCGGATTTATCCGTTTTGTTTATATCCTGTTCTTCCCCGTGAATTTCCTTGTGGCGGGCCTTGTGGGGCTTTTGACACGTTTTATCAGGGAACCGGAAGAGGAGAACGAGGAATCTGTAGAAGAACTGCAGTCCATTATTGAGACCGCGGAGGATGAAGGCGTGCTGGACAGCGGGCGTTCCGAGCTGATCAGCGCGGCCATCGGCTTCCAGGATATTTCAGCGGATGAAGTAATGACCGCCCGCGTGGATATGGAGGCGATCGACGCGGATGACGATATGGAAAACATCATCAGGCTTGCGTCGGAAAGCACCCACAGCCGTCTGCCGGTGTATGAGGGAAGCATTGACCATATCATCGGCGTGGTGCACATGAATCATCTGCTGAAGGCGCTCTCCGAGGACCGGGACGCGGATATCCGGAGCATCATGCTGGAGCCGTGCTTTATCTACCGTACGACGAAACTGCCCCAGGTCCTGAATACGCTCCGCCGGGTGCGCCAGCATCTGGCAGTGGTAACAGATGAGTACAGCGGGACACTGGGCGTGATCTCCATGGAGGACGTGCTGGAGCAGATCGTGGGCGAGATCTGGGATGAGACGGACGAAGTGGAAGAGGAAGTCATCACAAGGCCGGACGGCGAAATGGAGATCGACGGGGACATGGCCATCGGAGACTTCCTGGAGCTGGTGGGGATCGACGAGGACAGCTTCCCCTTCGAGAGCGGTACCGCGGGCGGCTGGGCCATCGAATTCCGGGGAGATTTCCCGGAGCCGGGCGATACTTTCCGGTATGAAGATCTGACGGTCCGCGTGCTTCAGATGGACGGCAGGCGCGTAGAAAAGCTCCTGGTGATCAAAGATAAGGAAAATGAATGATTTTGTCCGCCGAAATGTCAATGAACAGTTGCATTCCGGCGGATTTTGTTACATAATGTATATGGATGAAAAGCATACTGGCGGATCATATCCTGATCTGCCGGTTGCCGGACGTTGCAGTAATAAAGCATTTGACAGGCTTCACGCGGTACTTGTTTATAAAATGTCATGTGCATGGATTCAGGAGGAATGGATCATGAAGCTTATCAGGAAAACAGCTGCTGTATTTCTGGCGGTATTTCTTCTCGTATGCTCTCTGTCTCCCGTGATTTCCGTATACGCGGACGGAGCAGCGGACAGCGGGTGCCCGGAAGGGGACGGCGGGACCGTACAGTTTTCCACATATATGTCAGGTATACCGAAGGAGCCTCTGGATGGAAAGACTCCCCTCAGCCAGCCGGTATTTATCCGGTCGCTTCTGGAAAAAGCCGGAAAGGGATACAGCCAGTCCAACCGTTACGACGTGAACTTTTATGACTGCAGCAGCCTGGTACAGCGCTGCCTCAGAGATAACGGGATCACCCAGAACGTTCCGGCCAGCACTTATTACTGGGATCAGATGCTGCAGGGATATTCCGTAGGCGATGTCGTGACATTCTACGGTTCGGATTCCTATGTCCAGTACCGCCTGACTGCCAGAGACATTCCGATGATCGGAAATGAAGCGTATTTCGAAAAACCCGGTACCATTATGGTACTGATCGCTCCCGGCCTCGGTTCAGGCCATATCTGCGTGACACTCGGATCCTTCAGCCGCCAGGACGAAGGGCTGGATCCCGCAGCTGACCGGCTCGCGATCATTGAAAACACAGAGAACTACGTATCGTCCCAGATGGAAGCGTGGTACGGCGTTCCCGCATCCCTCTTTACCGGTCCCGGCGCGGTGACCGGCGTCCGCTCCGTCTGGGTGGATGACAAAAACCTGGGAGAAGATATGACGAATAAGTACGGCGAACCCTCAGGCCCGTATAACCGGATCTGGCGGGTGGAAGCCTTTAACCCTTCCAAGGGCGTGTGTATCGATAACTGCGCCCACGGAACGAATTATACCAATAACGTACGCTACGTCCTGGAGCCTGTGGAAAACGGCCCTCAGGAGCCGGCAGCGGACGCGGGTCCAGAGATCGCGGATATTTCGATCAGCAATGTGACGCCGGAAGGTTTCCGGGTGATCGCGGTATTCAACGCGCCGGCAGGCCTGAAGGATGTGCTGATGCCCGCCTGGACGGAAGCCAATGGGCAGGATGACCTGTACTGGCATGTGGCAGGATACCTGAATGAATATACTGCTTACTGCGACGTGAAGATCTCGGATCACAACCAGGAATCCGGCAAGTATATCATTCATGTACAGGTCACGGACGTGAAGGGGCGGATCGCGGTCAGTGAAGCCAGGGCGGAAGTGCCTCGGCCGGAGGAGCCGGAGGAACCGGAACCGCCGCAGGAAATGGGCTTTACCGAAGCGTATGTATATGACGTGACTGCGGACGGCTATTCGGTCCATGCGGAGTTTATTGCGCCGGAAGGTGTTGCGCAGATCCTGATGCCTACCTGGACGGAAGCCGGCGGACAGGACGACCTGATCTGGCATCAGGCTGCAACGGAAGACGGACAGACCGTTGATTTCCGTATCAGCACGGCGGATCACCATTCGGAATCCGGCCTGTACATTACGCATATTTATGTGACCAGCCCGTCGGGCAGGGAGATCATTGCCGGTGTGAGCGCGGACGTGCCGGAACCGGAGCCGGAAGAAATTCTGGAGATCACCGGAACGGAAGTGGACGCGCTTACTTCCGGCGGCTACCGGGTCACGGCTGTATTTAACGCGCCGAATGGCGTCAGCGAGGTGCTGATGCCCACCTGGACGGATCTGAACTGGCAGGATGACCTTCAGTGGCACAAGGCGGATCTGGACGGAAATAAAGCGGTGTATTATGTGAAAACAGCGGATCACAACAACGAGACCGGCGTGTATTATACACATGTGTATGTATATGACAATACCGGCGCTTATGTGATCGAACCGCTGACCATTGTGGTTCCGGAAGAGGAAATGACTCAGCCGGAAGAACCGGAAGAACTGGCAATTACAGATCTTGTCGTCACAGAGCTTTCTCAGGACGGCTTCCTGGTCACAGCCACATTTACGGCGCCGAATGGCGTCAGTGAAGTGCTGATGCCCACCTGGACGGAAGCAAACGGCCAGGATGACCTGATCTGGCACCGGGCGGAGATCTCCGGAGATACCGCGTCCTGCTATGTGCGTACCGCGGATCATAATCAGGAATCCGGCCTGTATATTACGCATGTATATGTCACGGATACTGAAGGCAATCAGGTGATCGCAGGTACCGGCGCGGAAGTTCCGGAACCGGGCAGCCCGGAGGAGCCGGAAGAGCAGGATGAACTGGGCTTCGTCAGCGTTTATGTGGCGGACGACAGCCCGAACGGATATTTTGTCTACACGGAATTTACGGCTCCGGACGGGATCAGCGAGGTGCTGATGCCCACCTGGACGAAAGCAAACGGCCAGGATGACCTGATCTGGTACAGCGCGGAGATCGACAGTCCGGATCTGCCGTTTGAATCTGAATACCATACGGCGTTGTGCTATATCCCGGTATCAGATCATAATTATGAACCCGGCACATATATTACGCACATCTATTTAAAGGATCCGGCAGGAAACCAGGTGATCGTCGGATTCGAAATGACGGTTGCGGAGCATGCGGAACCGGAAGAACCGGAAGGGCCTGAACCGCCGGCCGGCCCGGGCGTGTATGTTTACAACGGACTGGATTACGCGCCGGTATTTGATCCGGAGTACTATCTGAATACTTATGCGGATCTGAATCAGGCATTTGGCGGGGATGCATCCCAGGCGTTCAGTCATTTTATATACAACGGCATCTATGAAGGCCGTACAGCCTCTCCCGATTTCAGCGTGACCGCGTACAAAGACCGTTACGCGGATCTGAGGGAGGCCTTCGGAGATGACCTGATGCTGTATGTGGAGCATTATCTGACCAACGGTATCAGGGAAGGCAGGATCGGAAACTGACAGGAGAAGATCCATTAACAGATCATAAACAGGAGCAGACGGAAATCGGATATGAAGAGCAGGAAAAACAGGATCAGGACCGGAATCAGAGATTTATTACCCAGACGATGGCTTTGGATCCTTTCTGCCGCGATCCTGATCCTTCTGCTCCTGCTTCTGTTTCTGCCGCGCCTCCTCCCCAATAATAATCCTGTCGATCCGTATGCCTATTACGGCATCGGAAAAGAGGATACCGTCGTATTTATCAATACGGAACGGGTGGAGATGGAGATCCTCCGCGAGGACGGGGAGATCTATCTTCCGCTGGAAGACGTGAACGCGTATCTGAACCAGCGGTTTTACGCGGACCGTGAGAGCGGCAGTGTACTCTATACGCTGCCGGACCGGATGGACGAATTTACGGCAGAGGACCGTACGTTCAGCCGCGGCGGTTCGGATGCCGTCATGAAGCACGCGCCGTATATCATCCGCCGGGGCACCGGCTATCTCAGCCTGGAAGTTGTGGAAGACTATACCCGGCTTCAGTATGAGCTTTTGACGGAACCGGACAGGCTGTGGCTGTGGACCGCTTTTGACGAGGAGATCCCGTACCTGCATACGGAAAAACCGGTATACTTAAGGACCGGCGCCGGGAAAGGGAATCCTGTGCTGAACCGGGAGGACCCGGATGATACCTATATCCTGATCTCGGAAGAAGGCGCCTGGCGCAAGGTGATCTCCGCGAAAGGACATATTGGTTATATCTCCGGAAAAGATGTGAAAGAGATGGATTCCCAGGTCCGTTCCGGCGCGTTTTTTGAAGAACAGTTATACGGAACGGATCAGATGGATGGAAAGGTCTCCATGGGATTTGATTACATCGATGACGTTTCCTACGGCCTGGATATGCTGAAGCTGCATCTTAAGGACAAGGAAGCCATCAATGTCGTCTGTCCCACATGGTTCGTGCTTCAGGGAAATGACGGAGAGTTCACTTCCTGCGCGGATCCCGCATACGTCCGTCTTGCGCATAAAAATAAGATCCGGGTCTGGGTGATGATCGAGAATATTACGGGGAACTGCGACAGCATGGCGCTGTTTTCCAGCCGGAAAGCCCGGGAAAATCTGATCCGGAACCTGACGGACGCTGTGAAAGAGTATCAGCTGGACGGGATCAATCTGGATATCGAAAGCCTGACGGCGGAATCCGTGCCCCATTATCTGGAATTTATCCGCGAGCTTTCCATGGCATTGCACGGGACAGGAACGGTCCTTTCATCGGACACCTACGCGCCGTATCCCTGGAATCTGAAGTATGATCTGCCGGAGCTCGCGAAGCTTCTGGATTATGTAGTCATCATGGGCTACGATGAATCCTGGGATACGCCGGGACCGAACTCTGACAAGGAATTTATCACTTTCTGCTGCGAAAAATCGCTTCTTTCCACGCCGAAGGAAAAACTGATCATCGCCATCCCTTTCTATACCCGGGGATGGGCTTCGAAGGATGACGGCAGCTTCAGCCGCGCGGAGATCCGGATGAAAAACAGCGTGGAGCTTCTTGAGACCTGCAAAGATAAGAAATGGCTGGAAGACAAGGGATGCTGGCACGGACATGTGGTGGTCGACGGTGTGACCCGGGAAGTCTGGTTCGAGGATCCGGAATCCACGGAGATCCGGATATCCATCATCGCGTCCCATGATGTGGCGGGACTGGCCTACTGGCGCCTGTCCCAGGAGGCCGCGGAGGTCTGGGACATTGTGAAAAAATACGGGTTTTATCAGTAAAACATGCCGGATCACCAACAGAGATCCGGCGGACCAGAGACCGGAAAGCAGCTGCTTTCCGGTCTCTGAAATCAATAGGAGATATGCGCTGCAGGGTGTGTATCAGAGGAGCGGCAATGGCAAAAAAACATGATGCGGATATGACGCAGGGCGTGGTCTGGAAGCAGATCATGAACTTCGCGGTGCCGATGATGATCGGTCTGATCTTCCAGCAGCTTTATAACACCGTAGACACCATTGTGGTGGGACAGTTCGTGGGAAAGGAAGCACTGGCTGCCGTAGGCAGCACCGGCACCATTATCAATATGCTGGTTTCCCTCAGCGCGGGCCTGTCCTCCGGCGCCATGGTCATGATCTCCCAGCATTACGGAGCGCATAACGACAAACGTCTGGACGACGCGGTACAGACCACCATCGTCATTACCTTCCTGCTGTCCGTTTTCATCACCTTCGCCGGGATCCTGCTGGTGAAACCGATGCTCCGGATGATGCGGACGCCGGACGACGTTTTTGATATGGCAGTGGAATACCTGACCATTTATTATGCCGGCATCATCGGCCTGATCTTCTATAATATGACCTCCGGCATCATGCGGGCCGTGGGAGATTCCCGGCGTCCGCTGTATTTCCTGATCTTCTCTGCATGCACGAATATCGTGCTGGATCTTCTGTTTGTGGTCCTGTTCCGGCTGGGAGTCGCGGGTGTCGCGTACGCGACGGTCCTTTCCCAGCTCATATCCGCGGTGCTGACCTTATGGGTACTGACCCGGACGGACGCGCCCTATGCCATAAAGTGGAAGAAACTCAGAATAGCGAAAGCGGAATTCCGGCGGATCCTTTCCATCGGGCTTCCCACTTCCGTCCAGCAGGCCGTGACGTCCTTTTCCAACGTTTTTGTTCAGTCCTATATCAACATACTCGGCTCTGCCTGTATGGCCGGCTGGTCCACATACGGCAAGCTGGACGCCTTCGTTCTGGTTCCGATGCAGGCGATCTCTCTGGCGTCGTCCACCTTTGTAGGCCAGAACTACGGCGCGCGGCAGTTCACCCGGGCCAGGAAGGGCATCAATGTATCCCTGGGCCTTTCTGAAGTGATCACGATCGCGCTTGGCGTCTTTGTTGTGGCTTTCGCGCCGCAGCTGATGCGGATGTTCACTTCAGACCAGGAAGTCATTACCTTCGCGTCCTTCTTTGTCCGGATCATCACTCCCTTCTACGTATGCAACTGCGTGAATCAGATCTACGCAGGCGCGCTCAGGGGAATCGGCGACGCGGTCATCCCTACAGTGGTGATGCTGGCATCATTTGTCGCTTTCCGGCAGGTTTTCCTGTTTGGCAATAAAACATTGTTTGAGGGTACGCAGACTTACATTTACGGTATCTCGCTGGCTTATCCCAGCGGCTGGGTGATGTGTACGATCCTGATGACCATTTTTTATCGGAAGAGCATCCTGTTTATTGCCCAGGACGGCGAAGACGCCCGGGCGCTGAAGGAAAAACTGAGGATCAGGAAAAAGTACTCAAAGAAGAAAAAATGATCCGGACAGATGCGGTATCGCCGGTATTTTGATGAAGACATTCCATAGTAATGAGTCAATAGATAGACGGAGGTGTTTATGAATCAGACAGCAGTAATCTTTCCCCCGCTTTCAGAGCGTGAACTGAAAAACGCGGCCATCGCGGAAAACGCGGCCATGGAGGGTATGGTCCTTCTTGAGAACCGGAACGGAGCGCTTCCTCTTTCGAAGGATCAGAAGATCGCGATGTTCGGAAACGGCGCGGTCCGGACCGTCCGCGGCGGCACCGGTTCCGGTGATCCTTTCAACGGCGGGCTTTCCGGCGGCGGCGCCTTTGACGTTGACCAGTCTCCCAGGTATCACATCCACATCCTGCCGGCCATGAAAAAGGCAGGCTTTGAGATCGTGAATGAAGAAATGCTGAATGCCTGGGCGGAAAAGTATGATGAAGCAAAAAAGAATGCCGCGAATCTGGTGATGCAGTCCTTTATGTTCCCGGAGGAGCCGCTCACGGAAGAACTGCTTTCCGGGATCGCCGCAGAAACGGATACCGCGGTTATAGTGTTTTCCAGAAACGCGGGCGAAGGCCATGACCGTACCGTAGAGAACGATTATTGTTTTTCCGATACAGAGAAAAAGAACCTGGAACTGATCCGGAAGGCTTTTCCGGCCGTGATCCTCATTCTGAACGTGGGCGGACCGGTTTCCACACGGGACGTGAAGGAAGCGGATGCGGACGCAGTGCTTCTCATGGGCCAGTCCGGCCAGGAGGGAGGCAGTGCCGTCACAAAGATCCTTCTGGGCGATGTGACGCCTTCCGGGAAGCTCAGCACCACCTGGGCCGGGGATTACTGCGAATATCCGGGTTCAGACAAGTATCTTTCCGATCCCGCGGTCTCTCTTTATGAAGAGGGGATCTACGTGGGTTACCGGTATTTCGACACCTTCGGCAGGACCGCGGGGTATCCCTTCGGTTACGGCCTTTCCTATACGGATTTTGACGTAAAGCCTCTGGATGCCGGCATGGACGGACAAATCGTAAGAGTGGACGTCAAAGTCACGAATACGGGTAATTTCGCGGGTAAGGAAGTGGTGCAGCTGTACGTCAGCGCGCCTTCCACCGAACTGGATATGCCGTATCAGGAACTCCGGGGTTTTGAAAAGACGAAGCTGCTGATGCCCGGCGAGACAGAGATCCTTCAGATCCGTGCGGACCTTCGGGCGCTCAGTTCCTACAGTTTCAATGAAAGCGCTTATATTCTTTCCCGGGGGTACTATATACTCCGGGCGGGCACCTCTTCTGTGGATACCGTACCGGTCGCGGCCATCCGCATTCCGGAAACGGTAAAAACGATCCTGGTAAATCATGTGCTGCCTCTCCGGCGGGAGCTGGCGGAAAAGACCGGACTTCAGGGCGATGACCTTTCCAAAGAAGCGGAAGGCCTTCCGGTGCTGGCACCGGAGAAGCTTCCTGAACTGTGGGACAGACGTTCTCCCTACGCGGATGAGCATGTAACGACCTACACCTTTGATCCATCGTATCAGCCTGTCATGCCGTATGAAGAGGTGAAAGTCCTTCCGCAGCAGTCCGGCACCTATCAGGATCTTCTGGATGGCAGGATCTCTGTGGAAGCGTTCCTTGCCCAGCTCACGGAGGAACAGCTCTCCGACTTTGTATGCGGGACCGGCTGGGGAGTCGCGGATGACGCGAGCCCCATCGTGGGAGGAAGTTCCGAGTCCGTACCCGGCGCCGCGGGGGAGACTACGCATCAGCTGGAAGAAAAATATGGCGTGCCCTCCATTGTTCTTGCGGACGGCCCCGGCGGCGTGCGTGTGACACAGGAATTTACCGCGACCAACGTGGAGACCGGAGAGAAGCAGACGGTATACCATTACGCCATTGCCTGGCCGGTGGGCACTACGCTGGCTCAGTCCTTCAACCGGGAGACCCTCTGGGAAGTGGGTCTCGGTATCGACGCCGATATCCGGTCCATGAATGTGGCGGTGATCCTGGGGCCCGGTGTCAATATCCACAGAAATCCTCTGTGCGGGAGAAATTTCGAGTATTTCTCCGAGGATCCGTATCTTGCGGGTGAAATGGCCGCAGCCATTACCTTAGGCATTCAGAACGGCAATACCGGCGCCGCGAACATCAAGCATTATGCCGCGAATAACCAGGAGACGAACCGGCATGCCAATGACTCCGTGGTTTCCGAGCGGGCGCTCCGGGAGATCTATCTGGAACCTTTCCGCAAATCCGTGGAACAGGGCCATGCCATGACATTTATGACGTCCTATAACCTGATCAACGGTGTACCGACAGCGGACAGCTACGACCTCTGCATCAATCTTCCCAGAGGCGAGTGGGGCTTCGATGGGATGATCATGACCGACTGGAACGGTGGCAGCAGCACTCCCCGGATCTCCATGCACGCAGGCAATGATATGATCATGCCCGGCGGACCCATGCGGGCGATGAACATCCTGACAGCGCTGAAGAAAAAGGAACCGGAATTTGATGCGCGCGGCCAGGTACAGGCGATCAAACTGGTACCCTTCCGGGAGGTCTATTCTCTGAAGTGGAACGCGTTTGAGCCTGCGAAAGACGGCGGTGCCCGGGTACAGGCTGTTCTTGGAGAAGGTTACAGGGCGGAAGTCTCAGAGGATGGACGGATCCTGGTGGACGGCAGGCCTCTGTATCTTTCCACCGGCACCATGTTTGAAGCTTTCCGGGATCCGGAACACTTCAGGTCATTCCGGGATGAAGTCACCACGGAAGACGCGGAGGTCTCCGCGGACGGAAAGGTCCTTACCTACAAGGTACGGGACGTCTTTACGCAGACCATCTGTATCGGCGATGTCCAGGCGAGAGCCGCGGCCATCCTCCGGACCATTATGAAACTGAGACCGCAGGGAAAGTGATGATACGGACCTGACAGAAGGAGATGACGATGAAGATCACAAAATCAGTTTACGCGGTATCCGGAGCGTTTTATGACGTGCTTGGAAATGTTTACGCGATCCGGGGAGATAAGGGAGTCGCGCTTGTGGATACGGGAGAACAGACGGCGGCAGAAGTGATCGAAGCTTCCCTGGCGCAGTGGGGTATGGGGGATCTTCCGGTCACCCATGTATTCCTTACCCACGGGCATATGGATCACGCGGGCTCCGCGGCGTACTTTCAGAAAAAAGGCGCGAAGATCATCGTTCACGAAAAAGACGCGCATTTCCTGAGGGACGGCGGTTTTCCGGAAGGCACCACGCCTTACGGCAGCGACTGGATCTTTCCGGCCTGTGAACCGGATATCATATTCCGCGAAAAAGAGACGCTGGAATTTGAAGATTTTCGCCTGACCGCTTATCCTCTGCCTGGACATACGGACGGAAGCACGTTTTATGAGATGGAAGACGTACGGGAACGTACACCGGACGGACCGGGCAGGACGGTCCTGTTTACAGGAGATACTTTTTACTTTGACCGGGAATGCGCGGAGGACCACATCGTACTCTGCTGGAAGGGCAGTCCGGATTATGATCCGGTGAAGCTGGAAAAGAGTTTTGATTTCGCGTTCCGGCAGTTTTACCCGGACGTGATCCTCAGCGGGCACGGCATGCCGCTTCTCGCGAACGGACATGAAGTGATCTGCGCGGCAGCGCGGAAGTTCCTGAATACATACAGATAATGATCTGAGGCTAGCCGCCTTCATCGCAGGACCGTGATGAAGGCGGCAGTTTTTTTCAAAAAATACACAAAACCCTCTTTACAAACCACACAGAGTGTGGTAATTATTATGCAAAGGTACTTGTATACAAGTAGACAAGACCACAAGACAACCCCGAAAACATGAAAAGAGGATACCTGCCATGTTAGTTCCGGACCGTTTACCGAAAGAGTCCGCAAGAGATTTCGCGTTCCGTACGCTCAGAGAGAATATCATTTCCCTGGAATTGAAGCCCGGGACCCAGATTTCGGAAAATGAGATCGCGGCAGAACTGGCTCTCAGCCGCACCCCGGTGAGAGAGGCGATCATCGACCTCTCCAAGGCGTCCATCATCGAGATCTTTCCCCAGAAGGGATCTTACGTGACCCTGATCGATCAGAAGATGGTAGAGGAATCCCGGTTTGTCCGGGACGTACTGGACAAAGCTGTGATACAGCTGGCCTGCGGCGGATGTTCCCGGGAGGCGCTGAATGAAATGGATGAGAACGTGCTCCTCCAGCAGTTTTATCTGGAAAAAGGAGACGGCAGCAGGCTTCTGACGCTGGACAATCAGTTCCACCGGCTGATCTATATCGCGGCGGATATGGAAACCACGTACCAGATGCGGTCCTCTATGATGCTTCATTTCGACAGAGTCCGGTCGCTTTCCTTGTCGACGGTGAAGGATACCAAGATCGTCCAGGACCACTGCGAAATGCTGGACGCCATCAAAGCCGGCGACCGGGAAAAAGCGGTAGCGCTGGTGGACAAACATCTGAAGAGATATGAACTGGATAAGCTCTGGATGCGGAAAGAGCATCCGGAATACTTTAAATAAACGCATGCGCCTTCCTGCATGGACAGGGGCGGAAAGAGAGTATATCAGATGGCCAGAACCAGAAAAAACGCGGTACCTGGGAAAAAGACGGGCTCCGCGTATTTCAGAAGATATTACCAGCTGTACCTGCTGCTTCTGGTACCATTGCTTTATCTTCTGATCTTCAAGTATATCCCCATGTGGTATATCATGATCGCCTTTAAGAAATACAGTATCGTATCTCCGGTCATTGATATGAAGTGGGCGAAAAACCACGGATTTGAATATTTCATCAAGGCATTCAGGAGCAAAGACTTCATCGTCGCGCTGAAGAATACGATCACGCTGAACCTGCTGGACCTGGTGTGCGGCTTCCCCGTTCCCATCATCTTCGCGCTGGTCCTGAATGAGATCCGGATGAAGCGGTTCAAGAAGGCGGTGCAGACCATTACGTATATGCCGCATTTCCTTTCCTGGGTCGTCATTTACGGACTGGCGCTTCAGCTGTTCGCTCCGTCTACGGGTTATGTGAACCTGCTGCTTTCCCGGATGGGCTGGAAGACCATCGATTTCCTCGGGACCTCCCGGAACTGGGTCCGGACTTATATCGGCCTCGGGATATGGCAGAGCTTCGGCTGGAACTCCATTATCTACCTTGCCGCGATCGCCGGCATTTCTCCGGAATTATATGAGGCGGCCAGTGTGGACGGCGCGGGACGCTTCCAGAAGATGTGGCACATTACGCTGCCGGGCATCCGTTCCACCATCATCGTGCTGCTGATCATGGCCCTCGGCAATATCATCGGTTCCGGTTTCGACCGCCCCTTTGCCCTGCAGAACAATCTGGTCATGGACAGGGCGGAAGTCATTGCCACGTATGTTTACAAAGCCGGTATCAAGGGATCCCAGTTCTCGCTGACAGCAGCCGTCGGCCTGTTCCAGTCGGTAGTGAACGTGATCTTCCTTCTGGGCGCCAACTGGCTGTCCAGGAGATTCGGCGAACGCGGTATCTGGTAAGGGGTGAACGGTATGGAAGAACGGAGAGAAATACATTCCATCAGATCCAGGATCGGAGACACGATCTTTGTGATCCTCTGTATCATCATTTCGCTTTTGTGCGTCGTTCCGATGCTGAATCTTCTGGCGAAGTCCCTGTCGGGCACGGATTACCTGATCAGAAGAGAGGTCTATCTGTGGCCGAAGGGCTTTAACCTGGACGCCTACGCCCATGTGCTGAAGGATCCGAAGTACATCAAGGCCTTCATCTGGACGGCGTTTCTGACTGTCGGATGCACAGTGCTTTCCCTGACGATGACCATGCTCTGCGCCTATCCGCTGATCTATGAACAGCTCAAAGGGCGGAGGATCATCAATATCCTGATCACGATCACGATGTTCTTTAATGCAGGCATCATTCCGAATTACCTGCTGCTCCAGAGGATCCACATGCTGGATACCGCCTGGGCCCTGGTGATTCCGAGCTGCATGAGCGTTTACAATATGATCATCATGAGGAGCTTCTTCTATGGCATTCCGGTATCCCTCCGGGAGTCGGCACAGATCGACGGTGCCAGCGTGACGAGAATCCTGTTCAGTATCTATGTGCCGCTCTCCAAACCGGTACTTGCGACGCTGGCACTGTTCTATGCCGTAGGCAGATGGAACGGCTATTCAGATGCTCTGATGTATATCAAGAACAAAGATCTGTACCCGCTGCAGCTTCTTTTGTACAACATTCTGAATAACATCAATTCAGTGGAAGTCGCGACCCAGGAAGGCTTCTCGTCCCCGGGACTCAGTGAAGCCATCAAGTGCGCCATCGTCATGTTCTCGACGGTGCCGATCCTCTTAGTGTATCCGTTCCTTCAGAAGTATTTTATTTCCGGAGTGACGCTGGGCGCGGTGAAAGAGTGAGGCGGCATTTCCGGTCTCACGGAAAAACTGCCCGGAAAAACGGTAACTGCAGTGCAAGCTGTAATTATAAACAAACCATCATGACAAGGGAGGTCAAAAATGAAAAAATTATTGGCATTGGTACTTGCATTTGTAATGCTGTTTTCACTTGCAGCATGTGTAAGTCCGAGTGTAGCGCCGGAACCCGCCGCCCCTGAAGAACAGGCGGAACCGGAAAAGGAAGAAGCAGCTGAACCCGCGGAAGAAGCAGAGGCCGAAGGCGAGGCTGAAGCGGCTGATTCTGAACTGGCTGACGGCAAATTCGCCGAGACCAGGCACATCACCGTCGAGATCTACGACCGCAACAATGACGGCGGCTCAGATCCGACAAACAACATGTACACAGAGTATATCAAGAACGGCATGCTGGAAAAGCATAATGTAGAAGTTGAGTTTGTCGCGGTTCCCCGCTGGACTGAAGTCGATGACATCAATACTCATCTGGCAGCCGGTACGGCTCCTGATATCTGCGTCACCTATTCTTATCCGACCATCAAGGCCTATGCGGATATGGACGCGGTGATCAACCTTCGCCCGTTCCTGGATGAATACAAGGCGGAGCTTCCGAACCTCTGGAACTGGCTGGGCGAGACCAACCTGTACTGGGATTCCGACCCGAATGACGGAACGACCTGGGCGATCGAAGCAAAACTTGCGAATATGAACCGCGTGATCACCTTTGTCCGTAAGGACTGGCTGGACGCGCTCGGACTGGAAGAGCCCGCCACGAAAGAACAGTTCCACGATATGCTGGTCGCGTTCAAGGAGAACGCGGATACCCTTCTCGGCGACGACGCCGACAAGATCGTTCCCTACTCTGTTTCCTTTGACGTCGGCTGGAGAGCAGCGACTCTGATCGAATCCTTCCTGGATCCGGATATGTCCGACAAAGAGTATTACGTCAACGGTTTTGATGACAGAAAGCTGACACAGAACGGTACAAAGGAAGCTGTCAGGCTTCTGAACGAATGGTATAACGAAGGCCTGATGTGGGATGATTTCGCCCTCTACGGATCCGGCGACACCACAGAGGACGATATGATGAAGGCCGGCTATGTGGGCGCGTTCTCCCACAACTGGGACTACCCCTGGAGAGGCGGAGATGATTCCATCGCGGCGAACCTGAAGAGACTTGTGGGCGAAGACGCGAAGTACATCGCGATCGATCCCTTCGAAGATAAGAACGGCGGCCATAACAAGTTCCTCGCCGGCCCCATCGACCGTAAGGTATTCTTCCCCATCACCAATGACGAGCCTCTGGCATCCATGCTGTATCTGGATTTCATCTCTGATCCTGAGACGATCCAGTTCCTGCAGATCGGTGAAGAGGGCGTGACGCACAATGTTCTTGATGACGGCGCCATTGAGATCATCGCCGCGACCGGCGACGCGATCCAGAACTCCGGCATGAACATTGACTATACCATTACCTGCAACGGCCTGCATCTGCTTACAGATGAGCTGACGAACAAGTCTCTGGCGCACACCTACGCAGGCATTGATCCTGAAGACGTGCTCCGCGCAAATGAGATCGCGAAGACAGATACACGTGTCGGTATCAACGTCCAGGCAGGCGATATCGAAGCGGAAGGCGGCGTAGGCGATACCCTTTCTTCCAAGAGAGACCAGGTATACGACCTTGCGGTCAAGGCAGCTGAAGGCGAATTCGATGCGGTCTGGGACGAAGGTATCGCGGATTACCTTTCTTCCGGCGGACAGGATATCATCGATGAAAGAACTGCGGCCTGGGATGCCGTTTACTCTTCCGAGAATATCAGATAAAGCACTGTGATCCATACGGGGTTTCCCGTTTGAGATCCACAGAGGCCGGGGTCCCATCAAACTGGTGGGACCCCTTTTTAAAAAGAGGCTGTAGTTATTGACTTCAGGGCAAATACACTGTGTGCTCAAGGACGATAAACAATATACGGAGTGTGTCCTATGGAAATGACATTTCGATGGTTCGGTACCGGGTTCGATACGGTGCCGCTCTGGAAGATCCGCCAGATCCCCGGTGTCACCGGGGTGATTACTACATTGTATGATAAGGAACCCGGGGAGATCTGGGAGCCGGAGCGTATCCGCGCGCTCCGCAGCGAAGTGGAAGCGTCCGGCCTCCATATCAGCGGGATCGAGTCCGTGAACATACATGATGCCATTAAAGTCGGCTCACCGGACAGGGACCTGTATATTGACCGTTATATTCAGACGCTGGAGAATCTGGGAAAAGAAGATATCCATCTGGTCTGTTATAATTTCATGCCGGTCTTTGACTGGACCAGGTCGGAACTGGCGCGGGTCAGGCCGGACGGTTCCACCGTGCTGGCTTATAACCAGGACGCCATTGACGCCATCAAACCGGAGAATATGTTTGACAACATGACGAAGGACGCGAACGGCGCGCGCCTGGCCGGCTGGGAACCGGAACGGATGGCCAGGATCAAAGAGCTGTTTGGGATGTACCGGGACGTAGACGAAGAGAAGCTCTTTGAGAACCTGAAGTATTTCCTGGAACGGATCATGCCCGTCTGTAATAAATACGACATCCGGATGGCGGTCCATCCCGATGATCCCGCCTGGCCTGTCTTCGGGCTTCCGAGGATCATCACGAATATCGATAACCTGAAGCGTATGATGCGGATGGTAGATGATCCGCATAATGGTGTGACTTTCTGCTCAGGTTCCTACGGGACAAACCCGGAGAATGACCTGCCCGGCATGATCCGGTCTCTTCCGGGCAGGATCCATTTCGCCCACGTCAGGAATCTGAAGTTTAATTCCGAACGGGATTTTGAAGAAGCCGCGCACCTTTCCTCCGATGGAAGCTTTGATATGTATGAAATCGTGAAAGCTCTTTACGACATCGGCTTTGACGGCCCCATCCGCCCGGATCACGGACGGATGATCTGGGAGGAATCGGCGATGCCCGGTTACGGCCTGTATGACAGGGCTTTGGGCACGGCGTATATCAACGGCCTCTGGGAAGCCATCAGTAAATCCGGGAGGTGACCCTGATGTATACGAAGCTGTGGCTGGATGAAACGGTGCAGGATAACGGCACCAGGGTGAGCGATAAAACAGGCTTTCAGAACAGCGGTATCCTTGAAAACGCGGTCCGGGAGCTTACGCGCGCGAAAAGTCTCCGGGATCTTCATGTGATCCTGAGAAACGCGGACGATACGGCGCTTCTTGACGAAGGATACCGGTTCTTCCGGGAGGACGGCGCTTACGTGATCGAAGCCAATACGGAAAGGGGCCTCCTGTACGGCGCCTTCCGGTTCATCCATCAGTACCGCCTGGGATTCCGGGCGCTTACGGAGGTTCCCGCGAACCGGCTCCGCATGCTGGATCACTGGGATAATATGGATGGTTCCATTGAAAGAGGCTATTCCGGAAATTCGTTCTTCTTTATGAATAATGAGCTGGTCATAAACGAGAGGACCATGGATTACGCAAGGCTCCTTGCATCCATGGGGATCAACGGCGTAGTGATCAATAATGTGAACGTAAAGGGAGAAGCCTGCCGCCTCCTGGAAGAGCCGCATATCGGCCAGGTAAAGCGGCTATCCGAACTGTTTTCTTCCTGCGGCGTCCGGCTGTTTTTAAGCCTGAACTACGCGGCTCCCGTGGAGGATGAAAGCATCAGAAGCGCGGATCCGCTGGATCCGCAGGTCTGTGCCTGGTGGGAACGGAAATTCGATGAAGTCTACGCGAAGGTGCCGCTCCTCGGCGGTTTTCTCGTGAAGGCGGACTCCGAAGGAAGGCCTGGTCCTTTTACGTACGGGCGGAATCAGGCCGAGGGAGCGAACATGCTGGCGCGCGCGCTGAACAGGCACGCCGGTATCCTTATCTGGCGCTGCTTTGTGTACAACTGCCAGCAGGACTGGCGTGATCTGAAGACGGACAGAGCCAGGGCTGCCTATGATTATTTCCATGATCTGGACGGCTGCTTTGATGACAATGTGGTTCTTCAGATCAAGAACGGCCCCATGGATTTCCAGGTGCGGGAACCGGTGTCTCCGCTGTTCGGACAGATGCCCCGAACGAACCAGATGATCGAATTCCAGATCGCTCAGGAATACACCGGCCAGCAGCGGCACGTCTGTTACCTGATCCCCTGGTTTAAAGAAATACTGAACTTTCAGACCTTTGCCGAAGGCTGCGCTCCGGAGGAGTCCCGGGTCTCAGACGTGGTGTCCGGGAAAGCCTTCGGAAACAGGCTGTCCGGCATGTGCGCGGTCACTAATACCGGAGATGATCTGAACTGGACCGGGCATGATCTGGCAGCTGCGAACCTGTACGGTTTCGGAAGGCTCGCCTTTGATCCTTCGCTTTCCGCGGAAGAGATCGCGGAAGAATGGATCCGCCTGACTTTTGGAAATGACGGGCTGGTGGTCCGGAATTTAAGAAAGATCCTGATGATGTCCTGGCCTGCTTATGAAAAGTACACGTCTCCTCTGGGAATCGGCTGGATGGTCGTTCCCGGCGTACATTACGGTCCGGATCCGGACGGATACGAGTATTCACGCTGGGGGACCTATCATAAGGCCACAGCGCAGGCCATCGGGGTGGAGAGGAACAGTACCGGCACCGGGTTTACGGAATTGTACCGTAAGCCGCTTGCTTCCATGTACGAACGTCCGGAGACCACGCCGGAAGAACTGCTTCTGTTTTTCCACCGGGTGCCCTATGATTATATCCTGAAGACCGGGAAAACGCTGATCCAGCATATCTACGACGCGCATTTTGAAGGCGCGGAAGACGTGGAAGAGATGGTCCGTCTTTTCAGGGAGCTCCGCGGACGTATCGATGAAGCCGCGTATACGCGGATGGAAACACGTTTTGAACACCAGCTGGAACACAGCAGGGAGTGGCGCGATGTGATCAATTCGTATTTTTACAGAAAAACTCTGATCGCGGATGCCGGAGGCAGGGAATTGTATTAAGATATGGAGTTTTTGGGAAAAGCCCCGGGACGCCGCAGCCTGCTGCGGATCCCGGGGCTTTTCATATGATGATTTGTGATATCGTCAGAATAATCCGCTGATCACGCCGTTTTCATCCACGTCGATATTTTCCGCCGCGGGATGCTTCGGAAGGCCCGGCATGGTCATGATGTCGCCGGTCAGGACCACCACGAAGCCGGCGCCTGCGGAAACCTTTACTTCCTTGACGCTGACGATGAAGTCTTCAGGCGCGCCCAGGACCTTGGGGTCATCCGCGAAGCTGTACTGAGTCTTCGCGATGCAGACCGGAAGATTCCCGAAGCCCAGATCCTTCAGTGTACGGATCTGCTTCTTTGCGGCAGGCAGGATGGAAATGTCTTTGCCGCCGTAGATCTTCTGGGTGATGGCTCGGATCTTCTTTTCAATGCTGTCATTTACGTCATAGGAGAAGGTGAAATTCCCCTGTTCCTCTTCGCAGAGACGGACGACTTCGCGTGCCAGATCTTCGCCGCCCTTACCGCCGTCAGCCCAGACGGTGGAGAGAATGGTATTTACACCCAGTTCCCTGCATTTTTCGATGATGAAATTGATCTCGGCATCCGTATCTGTGGGGAAGCGGTTCACCGCGACCACGCAGGGGAGCTGATAGACGTTCTTGATATTGGAAACATGGCGGAGCAGGTTGGGGATTCCCTTTTCCAGAGCGCCCAGATCCTCGGTATTCAGTTCCTTCTTGGAAAGGCCGCCGTGCATCTTCAGCGCGCGTACCGTAGCCACCACGACGACCGCGTCAGGCTGAAGGCCCGCCATCCGGCACTTGATGTCCAGGAACTTTTCTGCGCCAAGGTCCGCGCCGAATCCGGCTTCCGTGACCACATAGTCGCCAAGCTTCAGTGCCGTGCGGGTAGCGATAACGGAATTGCAGCCGTGGGCGATATTCGCGAAGGGGCCTCCGTGTACGAACACGGGCGTGCCTTCCAGTGTCTGGACCAGGTTCGGCTTCAATGCGTCCTTAAGAAGCGCTGCCATGGCGCCGACGGCCTTCAGGTCGCCTGCGGTGACCGGCTTGTCATCGAAGGTGTAGCCTACAACGATGCGGCTGAGCCGTTCCTTCAGGTCGGTCATGGAGCTTGCCAGGCAGAATACTGCCATGATCTCGGAAGCTACAGTGATGTCGTAACCGTCTTCTCTGGGCACACCGTTGGTGCGTCCGCCCAGGCCGTCCAGCACATACCGGAGCTGCCGGTCGTTCATATCCACACAGCGGCGCCAGGTGATCTTCCTGACGTCGATCCCCAGTTCATTCCCCTGCTGGATATGGTTGTCCAGCATTGCGGCAAGCAGGTTGTTTGCGGCACCGATGGCGTGGAAGTCGCCGGTAAAGTGGAGGTTAATATCCTCCATGGGAACGACCTGCGCGTATCCGCCGCCGGCAGCGCCGCCCTTGACGCCGAATACCGGGCCCAGGGAAGGCTCGCGAAGCGCCGCGACCACGTTCTTTCCGATACGGGAAAGTCCGTCCGCAAGACCGATGGTGGTAGTGGTCTTTCCTTCACCCGCCGGGGTGGGGGTGATGGCGGTTACCAGGACAAGCTTGCCGTTTTTGCGGTCCTGGCCATTCAGGAAATTCGTATTGATCTTCGCCTTATATTTACCGTAGGGTTCTACCGCGTCCGGATCAATGCCTGCCTTCGCGGCAATTTCCATGATGGGTCTCATTTCGCACTGCTGTGCGATCTCGATATCTGTTAAGTAAGCCATGGGGATCGTCCTCCTTTTCTCTGGATCATCTGATCGATCTTTTCCTCTGCCGGGACTGCTTTGCGCTGCCGGCGTTTATCTGAAATATAATCCTGCCGCTTCGAACATCCGGATGTCATAGCAGCCGTCCACGTTTTTATAAAGACCTTCTCCGATACGTTCGCTGTGGCCCATTTTACCGAAGACCCGGCCGTCCGGAGAGGTGATGCCTTCGATCGCGTACATGGAACCGTTGGGGTTATAGTGAACGTCCATGGTCGCGTTTCCTGCCATATCCACGTACTGGGTCGCGATCTGGCCGTTGGCGGCCAGCCTCCTTATCATATCCTCTTCGGCGTAGAAGCGTCCCTCGCCGTGGGAGACCGGTACGGTGATGATATCTCCGGGTTCCACCAGGCTGAGCCATGGGGACTTATTGGACGCGATCCGTGTCCGCACCAGCCGTGACTGGTGGCGGGAGATGGCATTAAAGGTCAGTGTCGGGCAGTGTTCGTCCGCGTTGCGGATCCTGCCTTCCGGCAGCAGGCCCAGTTTAATGAGTGCCTGGAAGCCGTTGCAGATGCCTGCCATCAGGCCGTCCCGGTTTTCCAGGAGCGCGGTAACACCGTCTTTGATGGCTGCGTTCCGGAAGAATGCGGTAATAAATTTCGCCGAACCATCCGGTTCATCTCCGCCGGAGAAGCCGCCGGGGATGAAGATGATCTGCGCGTCTTTCAGTTTCTTCGCGAAATAAGCAACGGATTCCTGAATGTCAGCCGCGGTCCGGTTTTTGATCACGATGATCTCCGGATCAAGGCCTGCGTCCCTGATAGCCTTTGCGGAATCGATCTCGCAGTTGGTGCCCGGGAACGCGGGGATCAGGACCTTCGGTTTCAGGACCTTCAGAGCAGGCGCTGCCTGGCGTGAAACATGATAGGTAAAGGTTTCCACATTGCCGGGCGCGTCCGGGATATTGCAGGGATAAACACCCTCCAGGCGTCCTTCGTAGACCTCCAGGATGCGCGCGGTTTCGGATCTTTCCGCGCCATAGGTAAAATATCCGTCCTCTGTGATAAAACCGGCTTCCCGGCCGATTTCCGCCTCCTCCGGGACTTCCAGAAGGAAAGCACCGTAGTTTTTGCGAAGCAGTTCCTGAAGAGATAATTCCGGATTGAAACGGAAGCCGAAACCATTGCCGAAGCTCATCTTCATGACGCCTTCCAGTACGCCGCCGGTCTGCAGGGTCCAGGCAGCCTTTGCGGTGCCATCCCTGAGAAGGCCGGTGACCTGGCGGTACAAAGCGAGAAGAGAACCGGTCTTCGGAAGGCCGTTTTCGTCTGTTTCCGGTGTCATAAGGACCACCTTGTTTCCGGCCTTTTTAAATTCCGGAGAGACTGCGTCCCTGGTCTTTCCTGTGGTTACAGCGAAAGAGATCAGCGTGGGCGGAACGTCCAGATCTTCAAAGGATCCGCTCATGGAATCCTTGCCTCCTATGGCGCCGATCCCCAGCTCCATCTGCGCTTTGAAGGCGCCGAGAAGAGCGGAAAGGGGCTTGCCCCAGCGCCGGCCGTCTGTGCCGGGTTTCTCAAAATATTCCTGGAAGGTCAGGTATACGTCTTCAAAATCCGCTCCTGCAGCGATCAGCTTGGATACGGATTCCACAACTGCAAGGTAGGCGCCGTGATACGGGCTTTCAGAGCTCAGCATGGGATCATAGCCCCAGGACATAAAGGAACAGTCGTCCGTATGCTTTTCTTCCATGGAGATCTTCTGGACCATGGCCTGGATGGGAGTCAGCTGATATTTGCCGCCGAAAGGCATCAGAACGGTTCCCGCGCCGATGGTGGAATCAAAACGCTCGGAAAGGCCGCGTCTGGAGCAGGTATTCAGGCCGGAGGCCACGGAAAGGATGGCTTCCGTAAAGTTCTTCGGCTCCGGCGCTTTTTCAGCGCGGGGCTTGTCCGGCATGATCACGATGTGTTTTTCTGCGCCGTTGGAATTCAGGAATTCACGGCTGACGTCCACGATGACCCTGCCGTTCCACTGCATCACGAGGCGGGGTTCTTCCGTCACCTTCGCGACGATGGTAGCGTTCAGGTTTTCCGTATCGGAGATCTCCATGAAGCGCTTTGCGTCTTCCGGCGCCACCACGACGGCCATTCGTTCCTGGGATTCGCTGATGGCCAGTTCCGTACCGTCCAGACCCTCGTATTTTTTCGGCACCGCGTTCAGGTCGATCAGAAGGCCGTCCGCCAGTTCGCCGATGGCGACAGATACGCCGCCGGCGCCGAAGTCGTTGCAGCGTTTGATCAGTTTACTGGCTTCCGGATTCCGGAACAGCCGCTGCAGTTTCCTTTCCTCCGGGGCGTTGCCCTTCTGGACCTCCGCGCCGCAGGTCTCTACAGACTGTGTGGTATGCGCTTTGGAGGAACCGGTGGCGCCGCCGATACCGTCGCGGCCTGTAGCGCCGCCCAGCAGGATCACAACGTCTCCGGGAACAGGGCGCTCGCGCCGGACGTTCTCCTGGGGAGCTGCCGCGATGACTGCGCCGACTTCCATATGTTTCGCCGCGTATCCCGGGTGATAGAACTCATCCACGATACCTGTGGCCAGGCCGATCTGGTTGCCGTAGGAAGAATAACCTGCGGCGGCAGTCGTTACCAGCTTCCTCTGAGGAAGCTTGCCGGGGATGGTCTCGCTTACGGGGACCGTGGGATCCGCGGCGCCTGTTAAGCGCATGGCGCCATAGACGTAGGAACGGCCGGAGAGAGGATCCCGGATCGCGCCGCCGATACAAGTGGCCGCGCCGCCGAAGGGTTCGATTTCCGTGGGATGGTTATGCGTTTCATTTTTAAACAGAAGAAGCCAGGGCTCTTTCACACCGTCGGCTTCCACTTCGATCTTCACCGTGCAGGCGTTGATCTCCTCGGATTCATCCAGTTTCGGAAGCCTGCCTTCAGCTTTGAGATAACGGACGGCCAGCGTCGCGATATCCATCAGGCATACCGGTTTGGTGCGTCCCAGGGCTTTCCGTGTATCAAGATATTCCTGGTAAGCCGCCTCCAGGACCGGGTCTTCGAATCTGACGTCGTCAATGATGGTCTGGAAAGTGGTGTGGCGGCAGTGGTCTGACCAGTAGGTATCGATCATACGGATCTCGGTAATGGTGGGATCCCTCTGTTCCTTCTGGAAATATTCCTGGCAGAAGCGGATGTCGCCCTCATCCATGGCAAGACCGTAATTCGCGATGAAATCACGAAGCGCTTCAGGTGTGAGCGTGCGGAAGCCGTCCAGTACTGCTACGGTTTCCGGAATATCAAATTCGGTTTTCAGCGTCTCCGGGAGCGTAAGCTCGGCTTCCCGGGCTTCCACCGGGTTAATGACGTATTTTTTGATGGCTGCCAGATCCTCTTCCGTAAGATCCCCTGAAAGGAGGTAGACCTTTGCGGAACGGATCACAGGACGCTCGCCCTGGGAAATGATCTGGATACACTGGGACGCGGAGTCCGCCCGCTGGTCAAACTGGCCGGGCAGATATTCCACGGCGAAGACCGTATCTGAAGTGGCCGGAAGCTCCCGGTAGGTCAGGTCGGTCTGCGGCTCGGAAAATACGGTGCGGATGGCGGACAGGAACAGGTCCTCGGGACAGTCTTCCACATCGTAGCGGTTCAGGATCCGCACATCCTGAAGACGCCGGATCCCCAGGAAGGTGCGGACATCGGAAAGGAGCGCGCGGGCTTCATCCGCGAGCTCCTTCTTTTTTTCAGCATATACACGATATACCATCAGGATTCCTCCATGAT
>CADCQD010000084.1 GCA_902803485.1 uncultured Eubacteriales bacterium
ATCCGGTGGACGTTGCTGATCCCAAGAAGCTCCTCGATCTCATGCACCGCGCCGCGGGTCCTCAGTTCTTCACGCCGAATCTTGTCCTTATCCTGCGCGAGGACCATTTCCGCATTCTTCCCCGCCAGTTCCACAAGACGGGCTTTTTCGCCTCTTTTCGGCACAAATATGGACACTTTCCGGCCTCTCTTCATGGTCAGATAAGCCTCGATGCTATCCCGGTCTTCGATCTCCGTCTGAAGATACAGTTCCTTCGGAATAAAAGGCGTTCCGGCGTAGAACTGCTTTACAAATTCCGACAGGATCTCCCGGGGTTCCGAATGCTCCGTGTTTTCCATATGGAAATGATCTCTGCCCGTGAGCTTGCCGTCCCGGACGAAGAAGACCGCCACCACGGCTTCGTTTTTCTCCTGAGCCATAGCGATGACATCCCTGTCCTCCAGTACGTCCGCGTCCGTGATCTTCTGCTTCTCCGCGATGCGCTTCACAGAAGAAAGCAGTTCCCGCTGCCGGATCGCTTCTTCAAAATCCATGGATTCCGAGGCCGCCTGCATCTTCTTTTCGATACCCGACAGGATCTCGGCAAAATCTCCGTTCAGAAAACGCATGACTTTATCCACGTTTTCCGCGTACTGTTCTTTGGTGACCTTTCCGGTACAGGGCGCTGTACAAAGGCCCATATCGTAATTCAGGCACGGTCTTTCCGCCCCGATGTCCCGCGGCAGCACCCTGCTGCAGGTCCGTATACGGAAAAGCTTATGCAGAAGGGCCAGCGTATCCTTTACAGCTCCGGAGGAGGTATAAGGGCCGAAATACCGGCTCTTATCCTTTTTCATGGAATGGACCATAAAGACCCGGGGGAAATCCTCTTCCACAGTCACGCGGATAAAAGGATAGCCCTTATCATCCGTCAGCATGGTATTATACCGGGGCCGGTACTCCTTGATCAGGTTGCATTCCAGCACCAGCGCTTCCATTTCCGAATCCGTCACGATGTACTCGAACCACGCGATCTGTTCCACCATCCGGACGATCTTTTCGGATTTGCCGTTTCTGGACTGGAAATACTGCCGTACCCGGTTTTTCAGCTTCACCGCCTTGCCGACGTAGATGATCTCTCCCAGGTCGTTGTGCATCAAGTAAACTCCCGGCTTGGCCGGGAGTTTCTTGAGTTCTTCTTCAATTTGAAAACCTTCAGCTGAGGGAGCTTTGTTCATAGGTATCCGTCGCTCCATGTTCCGCGTTGACTGCCGCGTCCGTATCCGGCAGCTGGATCACGGAATCTTTGTATTCCCGGAAGATCTTCATGAATTCTTCTCCGGTGATGGTCTCGCGCTCTATAAGGTACGCGGCGATCTTATCCAGGATCGGCCGGTTCTCAGAAAGCATCTGCTTCGCCTCTTCATAAGCCTTCGCCAGCATGTTCCGGACTTCCCGGTCCACCTCCGCCGCCGTACTGTCCGCGGCATTCAGCACACGCCGCCGCTCCAGATACTGGCTTTCAATGGATTCCAGCTGCATCAGTCCGAAATAATCCGACATGCCGTACATGGTGATCATGCTCCGGGCATAATGCGTAGCCTGCTCGATATCATTAGCCGCGCCGGTGGTCACGTCGCCGAAAACCAGCTCCTCAGCGGCTCTTCCGCCGAGGGCCATGACGATCATCGACTCCAGCTCGCTCTTGGAGTTCAGATATTTTTCCTCTTCCGGCGTCTGCATCACATAGCCCAGCGCGCCCATGGTGCGCGGTACGATGGTGATCTTCTGCACAGGCTCGGAATTCTTCTGAAGCGCGCTGATCAGCGCGTGTCCCACTTCATGATAGGAAACGATCTCACGTTCCTTCTGGGACATGATGCGGTCCTTCTTTTCCTTGCCGACCAGCACCACTTCCACGGCTTCGAACAGGTCCGCCTGAGTTACCGCCATACGGCCGTGCTTGACCGCGTTGATGGCAGCCTCGTTGATCATGTTCGCGAGGTCGGATCCCACCGCGCCGGAAGTCGCCAGGGCGATCTCATGCAGGTTCGCGTTATCCGCCATATTGACGTCCTTCGCGTGCACCTTCAGGATCTCCTCACGGCCTTTCAGATCCGGCTTGTCCACGATGATCCGCCGGTCAAAACGGCCGGGACGGAGCAGCGCCTTGTCCAGGATCTCCGGACGGTTCGTTGCGCCCATGACCATGATGCCCTTGCTGGTATCAAAACCGTCCATCTCCGCGAGCAGTGCGTTCAGGGTCTGCTCGCGCTCGTCGTTGCCGCCGTAGCGGGAATCGCGGGATTTGCCGATGGCGTCGATCTCATCGATGAAAATGATGCAGGGCGCCA
>CADCQD010000085.1 GCA_902803485.1 uncultured Eubacteriales bacterium
CGGGAGTACTCATTTCATATCAGTCCTTTCAAACTTGGATAATACGTTGTCAGTTCTCAGCTCTTGCCCGTTTAGGCAAATTAGGCATATTAACCTTATGTTTAATTCGGATTTAGTCTAACAGCTGCACCAGTAATTGTCAAGAGGAATTATGCAATATTGATAAAAAAGGTACGGGTGCGTCTGCCAAATATAGAAATAATATGGCTTTTCTTCCGGCTTTCACGCATTTGGCGCCTTGCATTTACTTAAATTATCCTCAATTTTAACTTAAAAACTTTAAAAAATTACTCATTTAGTCTTGCTAAATTCTACAGGCACCGCTATAATAATGTCAAGGAACGCGCAGGAAGGAAAAGATCTATGAAAAAAACAGTCAGACAAGCAGATATCGCCGAAGCGCTCGGAGTCAGCATCGTTACCGTCTCCAAGGCGCTGGCAGGTAAAAGCGGCGTAGGACCTGCGCTCAGGGAGGAGATCCTGAAAAAGGCAAAGGAGCTGGGCTACGCGAATATACCGGCGCCCTCCTCGAAATATACCGGCAATTTCAACCTGGCGCTGATCTTTCACGAAAAATACGTAGAGCTGAATACTTCTTTCTATTCCAAACTGACCCATCAGATCACGCTCTGCGCCATGAATACCGGAAGCTACATCATGAGTGAGATCGTTTCCCGCGAGATGGAACGGTCCCTGGTACTTCCGCGGCTGGTCTCCGAGTCCAAGGTCGACGGAGTGATCGTTCTGGGCCACTTCAGCCCCATGTATATGAACTTTCTTTCCGAGAACCTGAAGCTTCCCTTTATTCTTCTGGACAATTACGGTATGGATTTCCACGTGGATTCCATCATATCCGACAGTTATTACGGCGCGTACACCGCGACCAATTACCTCTTCGGCATGGGGCACACGAAGATCGCCTATGTGGGAACCGTGCTTCAGACAGGTTCCATCACTGACCGCTTCCTCGGCTACCAGCGCTCCATGATCGAACATGGCCAGACGGTCCGGGAGGACTACGTGCTGGATGACCGCGGGCCGGCCGGCATCGTTTATCCGGCGGATATGCTCCAGCTGCCGGAGGATATGCCCACCGCTTTCTTCTGCAACTGTGATATTACGGCGAGTATCCTGATCCGCAGGCTGAAGAATGAAGGCTACCGGGTACCGGAAGACGTCTCCGTGGTCGGCTTTGACAACTTCGTTTACCCCGGCGCCTGCGATATCGAGATCACCAGTTACGAGGTGGATATCGACCGCATGGCCAAATGCGCGATCAATCTGCTTTCAAAAAAGATCCGCGGAGTTTACTACAGAAAAGGCCTTTACATTATGGAAGGGCACATGGTACTGAAGGACAGCGTACGGAAACTGTGACACAGCCGGCTGTCCTTTTTCTTTGCGCCGTTTCCCGCCGGGACATATGGCTTGTAAAACGAAGGGGAACCTGTTAAAATCAAGTCAGAAGACATGAGTCACCGAAAGAAGGAGGTACTCCCTATGCTGACAGCAAAAGAAAATATGCGGGAAGTGATCCTTGGAAGAGATCCTGACCGCTTTGTCAATCAGTACGAAGCTCTTGCGCTGCTTCCGAATCCTGCCGGATTCCGGGGCGAACGGCCGGTTCTCGGCGGGCCTCCCGTCGTAAATGCCTGGGGCGTCACCAACGTCTGGCCGGAAGGAACTCCGGGAGCTTTCCCTGTACATACTCCGGACAAGATCGTTGTAAAGGACATTGAGAACTGGCGTGAATACGTACATGCGCCGTCACTGGACATCAGCAATGAGGAATGGGACCGGACCATCGCGATGTGGGATGCCGTAGACGGAACGAAGGCTTTTAAAACAGCCATGATCGCGCCCGGGATCTTTGAACAGACCCATCATCTCTGCGAGATCTCCAATGCCCTGGTCTATTATATGGAATATGAAGACGAGATGCATGATCTCGTGAAATATCTTACGGAGTTCGAACTGAAGCTTGCGGAAAACATCTGCTCCCGCCTGCATCCTGACGCGCTCTTCCATCATGACGACTGGGGAAGCGAGACCAATTCCTTCCTGCGTCCCTCTATGTTTGAAGATTATTTCCTGGATGCTTACAAAGAGGTCTATGGTTACTACCATGATCACGGTGTGGAATTCGTCATTCATCACTCCGATTCCTACTGTGCGAACCTGGTAGAGGACATGATCGAAATGGGCATCAATGTGTGGCAGGGATGCATGCACTCCAACGACGTTCCGGCGCTGGTGAAGAAATACGGTGACAAGATCACCTTTATGGGTGAGATCGACAATAAATTCGTGGATTTTGACGGCTGGACCCCGGAAGACTGCGAGAAGGCCGCGCTGGGCGCGATCGAACGCGTGGGGACGATGAAGGGCTTCATCCCCTGTATTACCCAGGGCGGTCCGGGTTCCGTTTATAAAGGAACCTACATGGCGCTTACAGACGCGATCGACCGTTACAACATCGGGCACTCCGGCTGCACGAAGGAAGAACTGGAAGCGGCCCGCCTCCCCATCAGGATCATGTTCTGATCCGCAGTAAGCAAGAAAGGTCAGTCACAGAATGAAAGAAATATTTGTACAGGAACGGACACTTCCGGAAGCCTATCATAAGGCGCTGCTGGCTCTGGAGAA
>CADCQD010000086.1 GCA_902803485.1 uncultured Eubacteriales bacterium
AAATAATATGATCGTAAGTTACATCCGGTCAAACAGGCTGAACTGGTCTGTTTCCGGCAGCTGGTTCAGGATCCCCAGCTCTACCATTTTGTCCAGGATCGTCTGGGTCACTTTGGTGCGCTCCCTGAAGTCGCTGAGAGAAAGATACGGCCCTTTCCGGGAAGCCTCCTCCACTGCGTCCGCGGCCTTGTCGCCCATTCCGTCAATGGAATTCAGCGGCGGCAGAAGGTGCTTGTCATCCACGATCAGGAAACGGTTCGCGGATGATCTGTAGACGTCCATGGGCAGGAAGGAATATCCTCTGGCGTACATTTCCTGAACGACTCTCATATCGCCGTACTGCCGCTTCTCCTTTTCAGAAAGATGATCCATCTGGCGCTCATACTCATCCATCATGTGTTCCAGCTTCTCTTTCCCGAGACACATGAGTTCATAGGAAAAAGCCTTTGCCCGGATAGAGAAAAAGGACGCGTAATACGCAAGAGGATAAAAGATCTTGCAGTAGGCAATACGCCATGCCATCATGACGTAAGCCGCGGCATGGGCTTTCGGGAACATATACTTGATCTTTTTACAGGACCAGATGTACCAGTCCGGCACATCGTGATCCTTCATATCCTGCTCCCATTCCGGCTTCAGCCCCTTGCCCTTACGGACGGATTCCATAATGGTAAAGGCTTTTCCGTTTTCGATTCCCTTGGAGATCAGGAAGATCATAATATCGTCGCGGGCACAGATCACAGTAGTGATGTCTGCGATCTCATTTTCGATCAGATACTGCGCGTTTCCGGTCCATACGTCCGTACCGTGCGCCATGCCTGCCACACGCACCAGATCCGAAAGGAACCGCGGTTTTGTGGCGATCAGCATTCCCATGGCCATGTCCGTACCGAATTCCGGAACACCCAGGACGCCCAGCGGGCATCCGCGGAGCTCCTCCGGCGTTACGCCCAGCGCGCTGGTATTCAGGAACAGGCTCATCACCTCCTTGGAATCCAGCGGGAATTTCGTGGGATCTTCGCCTGTAAGATCCTGGAGCATCCGGATCATGGTGGGATCATCATGTCCGAGAATATCCAGCTTCAGCAGGTTATGGTCGATGGAGTGATATTCAAAATGCGTAGTGACGATACTTGTGGTCTGGTCATTCGCGGGATGCTGTATGGGCGTGAATGAATTGATATCCTCACCGATGGGAAGCACGATAATGCCGCCGGGATGCTGTCCCGAGGTACGCCGTACGCCCTCAACGCCCTTTGCGATCCGAAGCACCTCCGCCCGCCGTTTCGTGATCCCCAGATCCTCGTAATAATGGAGAACGTAACCCACAGCTGTCTTATCCGCCACCGTACCAATGGTGCCGGCGCGGTACGTCTGTCCTTTTCCGAAGATCACTTCTGTATAAGCGTGGGCTTTGGACTGGTATTCTCCGGAGAAATTCAGGTCGATATCCGGCTCTTTATCCCCGTTAAAGCCCAGGAAGGTCTCAAAAGGAATATTGAATCCGTCCTTTTCCATCTTTGTCCCGCAGTGCGGACAGAAGGCATCCGGCATGTCGCATCCGGCATCGTCATAGAATTTCAGCACCGTTTCCGATTCAAAATCGCTGAACTTGCACTTCGGGCAGCGGTAATGCGGCGGCAGCGGATTCACTTCCGTAATGCCGGCCATTGTAGCCGCGAAGGAGGATCCTACCGATCCCCGGGAGCCTACCAGATATCCGTCAGAAACGGATTTTGTAACCAGCTTCTGCGCAATAATGTACATCACCGCGTATCCGTTGCTGATGATGGAATTCAGTTCCTTATCCAGCCGTTCCTCCACGATTCCGGGAAGAGGGTCGCCATAAAGCTCATGTGCCCGGGTATAGCAGATCTCGCGCAGATCCTTATCCGCGTCCGGAATGACCGGAGGTACCTTATCGGGACGCACCGGAGAGATCTTTTCGATCTGATCGGCAATGAGATTCGTATTGGTCACCACGACTTCATAGCACTTATCCGCGCCGAGATACGCGAATTCCTCCAGCATCTCATCCGTAGTCCTGAGATACAGAGGTGCCTGGGACTCCGCTTCGTTAAAGCCGGAGCTGGCCTGGAGGATCGCCCGGTAGATCTCATCCTCCGGGTTCAGAAAATGAACGTCGCAGGTCGCGCACACCGGTTTCTGATATTTTTCACCGATGGAGACGATCTTCCGGTTCAGATTTCTGAGATCTTCATCCGTATGGTAGATACTGTCCGCGTCTCTGAGAAGAAACGCGTTGTTTCCGATGGGCTGGATCTCCAGATAGTCATAAAATTCCACGATCCGCGCGATCTCTTCATCCGCGGCTCCTTCTCTGACAGCGGTAAAAAGTTCTCCGGCCGCGCAGGCGGAACCTATGATCAGCCCCTCCCTGTACTTCATAAGAAGCGACTTGGGGATCCGGGGCCTCCTGGAAAAATAATTCAGTGAAGATTCCGAAACCAGATGGTACAGATTTACCCTGCCTGTTTCATTCTTCGCGAGAAGGACTACGTGATAGGACGGCATCTTTTTTATGGCAGCCGCGTCCGGACGAAGCGCATCCCTCACTTCCCGGAGGTTATGGAGCTGGCGGCTCTTCAGGCGGTCCAGGAGCTTCAGGAAGATCTTCGCGGTGCATTCCGCATCGTCCACCGCCCGGTGATGATGATCCAGGGAAACGTCCAGTTCCCGCGCGATATGGTCCAGCGTATATCTGGAGATCTGCGGAAGAAGCATCCGGGAGATCGCCAGGGTATCCGCGTAAACGATCTGATCCGCGCCCGGACAGGAAAGCCTCCGCATATTCTCCTTAATAAAGCTCATATCAAATGACGCGTTATGCGCGACAGCGACCGCGTCTCCCAGAAAATCCAGAAATTCAGGAAGAACAGTCTCTATCCCGGGCGCAGCAGCGGTCATCTCATTTGTGATCCCTGTCAGATCTTCGATCCTGAAGGGTATGATCATTCCGGGGTCTACAAATGTGGAAAACCGGTCAACGATCTCCCCGTCCCGGATCTTTACAGCGCCAATTTCAATGATACGGTCCGTCACCGGTGAAAAACCTGTGGTCTCCAGATCGAAGACCACATATTCCGTATCCAGCGGCCGTTCGTCCGCATGGGTCACGGCATCCAGGGTATCATCCACAAGGTACCCCTCCATGCCGTAGATCACCTTCAGATCATCATCCTTCTTCAGGCAATGATAGGCGATCGGGAAGGAATATACACAGCCGTGATCTGTGATCGCAATGGCCGGGTGTCCCCAGTTCTTTACGGTATCGATCAGATCCTTTACTTCCGTAACGGCGTCATTTTCCGAAGACTTGGTGTGGCAGTGCAGCTCTACGCGCTTCACTCTCGCGTGATCCTCGCGCTTTTCCGGAGTCACGTCCGCGATCTTATAAATTCCCTGGACGGAACGGATCGTAATTTCCTTGTCAAAGGTATCGTACTGCGCAAGTCCTTTCAGACGGACTGATCTTCCGGGAGAAAGCTGCTCTGAAAGCTTTTCGACCTCTTCATTCATAACAAACAGTTTTACGGAGATCGAGTCCGTAAAATCCGTCAGGGAAAAAGTCAGGATCGTCCGCTCGCCGTTTTTCATCTCATGCGGCTCCAAAGACAGGATCACGCCGCAGATGACCATGGTCCCCTCCTCGTCACTGCCATAGGAAGAGATCGGGCGGAGTTCATCATCAAAATTGCGTCCGTAGATCCAGTCCGGATCCTGCTGTCTGGTCTTTACGTCCCCAAGGCGTACATTTCCCTGGCGGCCCCGGCCTCTCCCGGTATTCAGCGCGCCTGAAGAAGCGCGTCCGGCGCGTACAGTCCTCGCGCGGGCTCCCGCGCCTGAAGAAGCCGCATTATTCGCGGTCTGTTCCGCTTTTCCTTCGGATGCTTCTTCATTCCGTACCACCGTATCACTGTAATCCTTGGAAAGGGTATATTCCCGTTCATTATTTGAAAGCACAAAGCGGACGTGCCGGTCATAGCTGAACCGTTCCCTTAAAATATTCTCTGCAGCCTGGGACCAGCGGCCGAGGGAACGCTCAGTCAGAGGATGAGGCTCCACCTCGATCCGGATCGCGCCGTCCTCCGGAAGATCCCATTTGGCCCGGGAGAGAAAACGCTTCGCGATCGGCTGCCCTTCCGCGATCTCCATCAGCATGCTTTTCAGGTATTCCGAGAGAACGTCCCGGAGAGAATAACGTTCAGGAAGCGAGAATCGCTCGATCACCCGTGCTTTCACCTGGGCGTCGGAAAGAACCTGATCATTGATCAGGTTCTCCAGTTTATCGATCTCATGTTTTTCCACAAGTCTTGATACAGTCACGTAGATCATCAGAAACTGCTTGTCTTTACTGTATTTCAGCTGGTCGACCGAAATATGGTTCAGCAGTCCCTTCAGTTCCCCTGGAGGCTGTATTCCGGGAAAAACCTCTGTAAAAGGCTTATTCATAGGCCGGGACCTCAGGATTCATCCGTAAGAAGCGCGTCCACAAAGTCCTCGCTGTTAAAACGCATCAGATCGTCGATCTGTTCGCCTACGCCGATGTACTTCACCGGGATCCCCAGCTCCCGCTGGATGGCGATGGCGATACCGCCCTTCGCGGTACCGTCCATTTTGGTCAGAATGATACCGGTGATATTCGTCACATCCATGAATTCTTTTGCCTGGGCGATGGCATTCTGTCCGGTGGTAGCGTCCAGGACCAGCAGGTTCTCCCTGAAGGCCTCCGGATAGACCTGATCAATGATGCGGTTCATTTTACGAAGCTCTTCCATCAGATTCTTTTTATTGTGGAGGCGTCCCGCGGTATCGCAGAGAAGAATATCCGTACCCCGGGCCTTTGCAGCGGTCACCGCGTCAAAAACCACAGCCGAGGGATCCGAACCCTCTTTCTGGGAGATCATGGGAACTCCCGCGCGGTTCGACCAGGCTTCCAGCTGTTCGATGGCCGCGGCGCGGAAAGTATCCGCGGCAGCCAGCATCACACGCCTGCCCGCGTCCTTATAGTGAAACGCCAGTTTTCCGATGGAGGTAGTTTTTCCTACGCCGTTCACGCCGGTAACCAGAACAACGGACTTTCTGTGTTCAAATTCGTAATCCTTTTCCGTAACGTCCATTTCCTCCTTCAGGATCCGGACCAGTTCTCTCCGCAATACGGTAGGATACTGGATATGTTTGGTCTCAGAGACCTCCCGGAGCTGGTCGATCACTTTCTCGGAAAGCACCACGCCCATATCGCTCATGATCATCACTTCTTCCAGATTATCATAGAAGTCTTCATCGACGATGGTCGCGCCGGAAAAAGCAACATAAAGATTATCTCTGGTCTTTTTCAGACCGTCCTTGAGTTTTGAGAAAAACCCGGTTTTTTCTGTTCCTGCCATAATCACTCCTTGTATGCAAATGCCGGATACGCATGTTATTTATCCAGCTGTTCCTCAATAAAGTTCACGGACACCAGGGTGGAAACGCCCTTTTCCTGCATGGTGATACCATACAGGCGGTCGGACGCGGTCATGGTTCCGCGTCTGTGTGTGATCACAATGAACTGAATGTGATCCGAAAGTTTTTTCAGGTAATCGGTAAACCGGCCGACGTTGGAATCATCCAGGGACGCTTCGATCTCATCCAGAAGGCAGAAAGGCGCCGGCTTGAGATTCTGGATCGCGAATATCAGCGCGATGGCGGTAAGCGCCTTTTCGCCACCGGAAAGCTGCATCATATTCTGCAGCTTCTTTCCCGGAGGCTGGGCAATGATCGATATTCCCGCGCTGATGATATCCGCGTCGTCATCCAGACGGATGGAACCGGACCCGCCGCCGAAAAGATCCCGGAATACAATGTCGAATTCGTTGCGGATGGCTTCAAACGCTTCCGCGAACTGTTTCCGCATTCCCTTATCCAGGTCTGTAATGATCTCCCTGAGCTTTCTTTCCGCTTCTGTCAGGTCCTCATACTGGGCCTTCATAAATTCGTAGCGTTCAGAGACTTCCTTGTATTGTTCAATGGCGTTGACGTTGACGTTTCCGAGCGCCCGGATCTGAGCCTTCAGGCCGTTGACTTCACGCTTCAGCGCGGTATGGCCTTTCAGCGTATCATCGCGGTAATGCTCCGCCTCGCTTGGCGTCAGCTGATATTCCGTCCACAGATATTCTGTCAGGCCGTCCAGCCGTTCTTCATATTTTTCATGCTGGCTCTCCAGACGGTACTGCTCTTTTGTCAGGTCATTGATGACCGTATTCAGATGATCCCTTCTGTCAAAGAACTGACGCTGTTCCTGGGTATGCTGTTCACGGACTTTCAAAAGGCCCTGCAGTTCAGCATCCTTTTCAAAAGCGGCGGAATCCTGTTTCTGCATTTCTTCCCGGAGCTTTTCGATCTCTGCTTCCTTCTCGGAAATATCGGCTCCGTATCCGCCGGACTGCTCTTTCAGCGTCTGTTTTTCTGCACGGTACTGATCGATCTCGTTTTGTATCCGCTGAATGCTGTCGTTCAGGAAATCTTCTTTCTGGATGAGTTTCGCCATGGAGACCTGATGTTCTTTCAGCTTTTCTGAGAGAGCGTCTCTTTCCGCTTCGGCATCCGAAAGGAGCTTCTGTGTGCGTTCCCTCGCGTCCGAAGACTCCGACCCCCGGTCATCCAGCGCTTTCATTGCCTCAAGGACCGAATTTTTCCCGTCGTCAGCCCCCTGCTGTTCCGCGCGGATCTCCTGAAGGCGTCTGCCGGCTTCACGGATCTCGGTATCCGTCATCGTCAGTTCCCGCTCCTTCTGGTCCACGGTGATCATGAGTTCCCGAAGCTTCATGGTATCCTCCGAGACCTCTGCTTCCAGATCCTCCGTCTCGATCTCCAGACTGGATCTGAGCTGCCGCTTCAGGTTCAGCTGGCGGCTTTCATTTTCGCTTTCCTCCCGGGTCTTCTGCACGCTCTTTTCCAGTTCCTGAAGCTCCCGGCTCCGGCCCAGAAGATTAGAAGCGTTTCTGTACGCGCCGCCGGAGATCGCGCCGCCGATGCTCAGCGATTCTCCGTCTTTCGTAACGATACGGATGGAATGATGATATTTATTCGCGGCTGAAAGCGCGTGATCGATATTGTCCGCAACTACGAAATGCCCCAGAAGATACTGCACCACCGGCTGAAGACGAGGTTCGCAGCGGACCAGAGAATCCGCGAAGCCGATCATGCCGGGTTCCTTCAGGATCCGGTCGTCCGGCTTTTTCCGGGGTTCAATACTTTTCAGCGGCAGGAACGTCGCGCGTCCCGCGCGGTTTTCCTTCAGAAGGGAGATCATCCGCTTCGCTGTCTGTTCATCCTCCGTGACGATATTCTGAATATTTCCGCCAAGAGCAGTCTCGATCGCCGTTTCATAGGACTGGTCCACCCGGATCAGATCCGCGACCACGCCGAGGATGCCTTTTTCAGACTTTTTCTCCTCCATGACGCGCCGTACGGCACTTCCGTAGCCCTCATAGCGTTCCGCCAGATTGTGCATCGTATCCAGCCGGCTTTTCTGGATCTGATAACGCTGCATCAGGTCGTTGCAGCGTCTTTCCGCTGTACGGCAGCTGTCTTCCGCGTCCCGGAGCTCGTTTTTCAGCTCTTCCAGCTCGGCCCTCTTCTGTTCCAGCGCGCCGGCAGATGCTTCCGCGCCTCCGCGGATCTTGTCCAGGTCTTCCGTAAGATCTTTCTTTCTCTGATTCAAACGATCCAGAAGGTTCAGCTGCTCATTTTTTCTGTGTTCGTTTTCTTCCTTTAACGTATCGAAATGCTGGAGGCGCGCGGCAAACCCGGATCTCTCATTCAGAAGATCCAGAAGCGCGTCCTGGTTTTCGTCCAGTTCACCCCGAAGGAAGTTTATACGCTGCTCGATCGCGGTGATCCCGTTCTGGACATTTTCCGTCTCTTCTTCCAGTGGCACGCGGTCTTCAAGGCATTTCTCCAGTTCCTTTTCGTCTTCCGCTGCGATTTCCGAAAGGCGGGTGGTTTCCGTGTCCAGGAAACGGATCCTGCTTTCGTAATGGTGCATATCATTTTTCAGGGTATTGATCTTTTCCAGCGCCACCTGGATCCCCGCGTTCAGTTCTCCGGCTTTTCCTGAAGCATCCTGGTAGCCTGACCGGGTCTCTTCGATCTGCTTTTCAAGATCATTCAGCTCTTCTTCCAGGGATTCATACTGGGAGCGTAGATCCTGTTCCTCCTCCTGCGCCTCCGTAAGCTGCCTGCCTACGGTCTCCAGATTACCGGTATTCCGGACCAGCTGGTCATTCAAAGAGGAATAATCATAAAGAAAAGCGTTGATGTCCAGATTCCGCAGTTCATCTCTCAGTTTCAGATACTGTTTCGCGGTCTCGCTCTGGCGGAACAAGGGGCCGGTCTGTTTTTCCAGTTCGGACATAATGTCCGTGATCCGGTACATGCTGGCCTGCTCGCTTTCCAGCTTTTTCTCCGCCGCGGCCTTTCTCTTCTTAAACCGGACGATACCGGCGGCTTCATCAAAAAGTTCACGCCGTTCTTCAGGACGGATGCTCAGGATCCTGTCGATCTGGCCCTGTCCGATAATGGAGTAGCCTTCTTTTCCGATACCGGTATCGTAAAAGATCTCATTAATATCCTTCAGGCGGCAGTTGCTGCCGTTCAGGATATATTCGCTTTCACCGGATCTGTAAAGCTTCCGGGTAACGGTAACTTCATCCGTATCCGTATTCAGTACACGGTCCGAATTATCCATCGTAATCGTCACATACGCGAAACTCTGCTGTTTCCTGAGCTGTGTGCCCGCAAAGATCACGTCCTGCATGCTGCCGCCGCGGAGCTGCTTCGCGCTCTGTGCGCCAAAGACCCAGCGGACAGCGTCAGCCACATTGGATTTTCCCGAACCGTTAGGCCCCACGATCCCGGTGATGCCATTGTGGAATTCAAAGCAGATCTTATTCGCGAAAGATTTGAATCCCTGTACTTCAATGGATTTCAGATACATATTATATGATTCCTTATCAATTTGATCATTTCTGACGCAGCCTGCTGTTCAGCCTGCTTTTTACTTCGGCCTTCACCTTTTGAGACCTGTTTCCCATCCAGAAAAGCACCGGCAATAAAGACCTTATCATGTTCCGGCCCGGCTTCACCAACGATGCTGTATGACAGCTGATGGCTTCCCGCCTGCAGGATCTCCTGAAGAGCGGTCTTCGGATCAAACTCAGCGATCCTGCGTTCTGTATCAGACAGCACATGCGTATAGATCATTGCCCGGGCTTCCTTTTCTCCGCCATCCAGATACATCGCGGCGATCAGGGCTTCAAAAGCATCAGAAATAATGGAATCCATATCCCGTCCGCCGAGCTGCTCCATACCGCGGCCCATATAAAGCTCGGGCCCAAGTCCCAGCTCGCGCGCGCACTGCGCAAGCGCCGGTTCGCACACAAGAGAAGCACGCAGCTTGCTCATCGCGCCTTCCTGGCGGTCCGGATACTGATGATATAAAAACTCGCTGGAGACCATCTCCAGGATCGCGTCGCCCAGAAACTCCAGCCGCTCATTAGAAGCTTCTTTTTCCAGGCCGTGCTCATTGATATAGGAACTGTGCGTCAGCGCGTGTTTGAGAAGCTCCGTGTCTTTAAACCGGTAACCGATTCTTTCTTCCAGACTGTTCATCACTGATCCTTATTCACCGCCTGTATGATTTTCTCGCTGAGATCATTTTTACTGAATCCGATGCACTGCAGGACCGCGTTTTTGACCTGGACCGCCTCAGAATTCCCGTGGGCTTTCACCACAAGGCCGGAGAGTCCGAGGAGAGGCGCGCCGCCGTATTCGGATCCGTCAAAGGTTTTCAGCAGTTTTTTCAATGAAGGCTTGACCAGAAGGCCGCCGATCTTTCCCCGGAGCGAAGACATCATCGCGCCTTTGATCTCAGAGAAAAGAGTCTTCGCTACGCCTTCGTACATTTTTGTGATCACGTTGCCCGTGAATGCTTCGCAGACGGCCACGTCGCAGATCCCGGAAGGAAGGTCGCGGACTTCCGCGTTCCCTAAGAACCGGATCCCCGGTTCGTTTTTCAAAAGAGGATAGGTTTCCCGCGTCAGCGCGTTTCCTTTTTCTTCCTCGGTGCCGATATTCACAAGACCTACCGCCGGATCTTCCACATGCAGGATATACTTCATGTACAGGGAGCCCATATGGGCAAACTGTACCAGGTTCTCCGGCTTAGCGTCCACATTGGCCCCGCAGTCGATCAGGAGGGTCATTCCTTTGGCTGTAGGCATCAGGACCGCCAGCGCCGGACGGCGGATACCGGGAAGCCGGCCGGCGATCAGCTGTCCGCCCACCAGAACAGCGCCGGTGCTGCCGCAGGATACAAAAGCATCCGCCTTTTTATCTTTCAAAAGCCGCAGGCCGACACAGATGGAGGAATCCTTTTTTGAACGGACCGCCATGGCCGGAGGTTCTCCGGTCTCGATCACCTCTTCCGCGTTTACCACAGACAGGCGGTCCGCGTCAAAAGTCTCGCCGGAAAGAAGAGGACGGATCTCCTTCTCTCTGCCCACGAGGATCACTTCGATTTCTTTGCTTTCATTGAGCGCCAGCACGGCTCCCTTTACATTGCACAAAGGCGCATTATCGCCGCCCATGGCATCAATGGCGATTCTGATCATGGAATCCTCCTGTTTATTAATATTTTTTCAGCGCGCTCAGAGCGATCTGCATCAGATATCTGACGTCTCCGGGATCCATTTTCATGATCTCCGCGACTTCCTCAACAGTAGCCTCTCTGCCCTTCTCTTCCGCGATCTTCATACACACCTGATCGATCACATTGAGACGGGCCGTCAGTTCTTCTCCTGCCTTTTTTTCATCCTGTTCTTCTTCAAGAGCCGCTCTGACAGCGTTAAAAACCGCCAGATCCAGGCTTTTCACCGGATCATCGTCAGAATGTTCCGGTTCCTGAAGAAAGGTCAAAAGCGCAAGATTTCCTTCCTGGATCAGATCCATGATCTGCGCGTTTCTGATCTTCAGCGCCTGGACCGCGCGGACCACGCGTTTCAGACATCCACCCGACAGGGCGGCCTGCGCGTCAGAGTCTCCCCTGATGAGTCTTTCAAAAAGCTCCCGGATCTCTTCGTCTGTAAGATCCGGAAGTCCGCTGATCTCTTCAAGATATAATGCTTCAGAACGTTCACTCATAGCTGCGCTCCTTTACTTTCTCCGGAAAAACCCGGCGATCCGGGACAATACCGTATCATCAAACCGGCTGTTTTCGATCAAATTCTCGATCATCTGGTCGCCTTCTGAAACCTGCTTCAGCGCCTTTTTATACGCTTCATCCGCCGCGCTCTCCCTGGCAGCCGCAAGAACCAGTCCCAGTTCTATAAACGAGAATACTACGGCAGCTCCGCCGGCACTGATAAATGTCAGCGTAACCCCCATAGTAGGCAGGAGGCCTATGGTTACCCCGTAATTCATGACGATCTGCAGTGCCAGGTGCAGGAACACGCCCAGTACGATATTCGCGGAAAAACGGTTGACCGCGTTTCTGTATACCAGGAAGATCCTGTACAGAAGATAGCAGAAAAGATAGGTCAGAATGATCACTCCGAAGACCCCGAGTTCTTCGAAGATGATCGACAGGATATAATCATTATGGGGTTCCGGAAGGCGGAATTTCAGAAGGCTCTGACCCAGGCCTTTTCCGAAGAACCCGCCGGACGCGATCGCGTAGACCGCCAGTCTGCTCTGATATCCTTCCGCGTCAGAGAAATCAGGATCCTCCGGATGCAGCCAGGCGCGTATCCGCGTGATCCTGAAACTTTCGTTTTCTTTATCAAAAGGTACAACGTATTCCAGAAGAAGAAGCGCAATGGCCGCGATGACCGCGGCAGCGATCATTGCGTAAAAATACTTCTTCATATCCCTGCTGTTGATCATTTTCAGGAAAAAGGCATTCAAAAACACGATGACTGCGGTACTCATGTTATTGGACAGCTTCCACAAACCGGCAGCCAGCATGGCGAATGTGAAAAAATACACCATGGTTCTGGTTGACTCTTTACTGAATTTCTGCCATGAAATAAAATGCGCCGAGAAAATGATCAGGAAAAGCTTTACCGGTTCCGCGATCTGAAAGGTAATGGGTCCGATCTTCAGCCAGCGGGAAGCTCCGTGGGAAACATGAGCAAGTCCCTTGATCCGGACAGCAACGATCAGCATCAGCGAAAGCACAAGGCTTGCGGCAAAGAAAAATTTGTGGTGATAGAACGCGGGACCGATGAAGGATACTATGATCATCAG
>CADCQD010000087.1 GCA_902803485.1 uncultured Eubacteriales bacterium
ATCCCGCATAACACTAAAACTCCCGGGGATGCATCAGAGCCGGGATGTGGCGGATCCCGCGAAATCATCTTGCCGCGCACACCGTGCATACAAAAATCATAATCGCCCGGGGATACGGCAAGTCTAATGACGGAAGAATTGTTCGGCCGGGGCAGAGCGGAAAAGGAGAGAAAATACAGGAAGGATAATGATTTACTTGACAAAAAACTGATATCAGCATATGTTGAATAATAAGTCAGAAACAGCACATTGTTCAATTAGTACCTGCTGTTTTCTAACTGCGGCTCTTAAGAAAACAGCGATCTCGGGACTGATGGAGGGGCCGAAGTGAAGGAGGAAAATAGACGATGATAGAGGGAAGCGGTAAAACGGCGCTTGTGACAGGGGCGGACAGGGGATTCGGCTTGTTTATTGTCCGCGGACTGGCGCAAAGAGGCTGGTGTGTGTTTGCCGGCCGCGTGCTGAAGGAGTACGACCATCTGGACAAGCTGGCGTCGGAGTATCCCAATGTGCATCCCGTCTGGCTGGACGTATCCAGGGTGGAGGACATCGAAAAGGCCAGGGATGAGATTGAGATCACTGCAGGCAGGCTGGACCTGCTGGTCAGTAATGCTGCTCACATGGGCGGGCCTGCACCGTCTACTCTGGGTGGAGAAGATCCGATTGACTACTCTGCGCTGGAACAGGATTTTATGATCAATTCCATGGCTGGTATCCTGCTGGTGGACCGCATGCTGCCTCTCCTGGAAAAGGGTGAAATGAAGCGGCTGCATTTTACGTCCAGTGAGATCTCCAGTCTGCGTCTGATGACCCGTACAGGCAGTGTGCGCTATGCGATGACCAAAACCGCACTGAATCTGGGTGTACGTATGCTCTTCAACGAGCTTCGGCCTAAGGGGTATACCTTCCGTTTGTATCAGCCCGGAGGCATGAACCAGGTGCTGCCGGACGGGTCTTACAGGAGAACGACTAAAGCGGTCGATCCGGTTGAATCAGCGGCGAGTGCTGTGGAGCAGATGCTTACAGACCGCATTGATGAAGACCGGCTGGCTCTGGTTGACTACCATGGGCGTGAACTGTCATTCTAGGAGGGATACAGATGAGCAAGGTATACATATCTTCCACTGAAACCGCCTTTGCTAAAGAACTGGCGGCATTATTTGAAAAAGAGGGCTATGCAGTCGTAACAAATCCTGAAGCAGGCATCGAGTACTATATTGACGTGACCGACGTGCAGGTCCCCGGTGATGACAAAAGAGCAGGCGAGGGTATCGATGCGGAGGCGGCTGTCATGGCATATCGCAAAAACGTATGCGAACCGCTGGACCGCCTGAGCCGGGCGTTACCCGGCATGGAGGGTAAAAAGCGCATCTGTTTCCTAAACGATGCAAGGTCTTCGATCAACTACAGTACTGAAACCCGCGGATACGGACGCAATATGTCAAGAGCGGCCATGAACCTGATCCTCGTCTTAAGCAAAAACGGCCTGCTGAAGCAGGGTTATACGTTCCGTCTGTTCGATCCTTTAAACGGGCAGGTTTCGCCACTGCAGGCTGCCAAAGCGGCCATGGGTTATTTCATTCGCGACAGGTTCGTGGATGACGAGTGGGATGGCCTCGGCCGCAACGACGAAGAGAATCTTATCATCCGGGATGCTCTGGGCAGAGAACTTCCCTGGTAATGAAAGACAAAAATGCCGAACAAATGAAAGAGAGATGTTTTTGTTACTCTCTTTCCGCCGAAAGGGCGTCCTGAGATCTGATGCAGATCACAGGACGCCCTTTAAAAATTCATGTGCGGTTATTTACGGAAATCTTTCACGCACGCCTGATCCTTTCACAGGATCCGTATACGCTTTACGTTCCCGAATTTATATTCTGAAGGTACGCTTCATTTGGCATCATCGGCGTTTCCAGCGCCTGGATCGTTTCAGAAGACAAGCTCCTGCTGTGCGCGTATTCCTTCCCGGCTTCGCGGAAACGCGCAAGAAGCGGTGCCGTAAGTGGTTCCGCGGCGGGAACATTCATAAGCGGCGTTTCCGGAACGAAGACCATGTCCGGATCACCGAAACTGAGCTGGCACTGCTTGCGTATACCTTCAAAATTGCCTTCCCAGTTCGGGAAGCCCGCGCCGCAGATGACCAGGGTCCGCTTCTTTGAGAAATCGATCAGGGCGTCGTGCTGTACTCTGCCGTCGATTTCTTTCATACTCATCTTTACCAGCGGAATCGTTCGGTCCATTACGGCCTTCAGATGTGAGGGCATGGAATAGCAATACAGGGGGAAGCTCCAGATGATTACGTCCGCCTCACTATAAGCAGACAGAATGTCATTCTGATCATCTTTCTGCACACATTTCCCGTCTCCGTTTTTCCAGCAGCCGAAACACCCGATGCACGGCTTTACATTTTTCTTTATGACATCGACGATGGTCACTTCGCAAGCGGTTTCGGAAGTCAGTCCGTCCAGGAAACTCCGGGTGAGCCGCATGGTATCACTTTTCGTCTTTGGGCTTCCGTTTAAAACAAGAACCTTCATTTTCGCGCTCCTCCCATATTTACACAGAATAATCCGTGGCGATTGCAGTATGCATAGATCCGGCGCACACCCGCGATCCTGAAGCGTGCCTCCGCGCTGCTCTCAGGATACAGCTTTACAAATTGATTACTGTTATCGGCGAGCGCTGAGATACAGGTGATGTAATGATCCTTCTGCATAGGATGATCGACCGTAACATAGTATTCTCCGTCACTGACCGAAACACAAATGCGGTGTTCCTCATCCGCATCCTCCGGCTTTAAGGGTGGCAGCGTGATCCCGCAGCAGCTGACAACAGCCTGTCCCAGAGAAAGGATCCCATTACCGCAGACCGGACAAACGTAACCGACCGCATGAAGCATATTGGAGGCGCGGTTCTGGTTCACGATATTCTGCCCGGCCAGAAGTTCGATCACTGAGACTCCCAGGGCTTCAGCCAGAGGCTCCAGCAAAGAAATGTCCGGAAATCCCTGTCCCGTTTCCCATTTGCTGACGGCCTTGCTGCTGACGTATAATCTGGATGCCAGTTCTTCCTGCGTCAGATGCTTCTGCTCACGAATTTTCCGAATCATCGTACCTGTTACGTACCGGTCCATTTCACCATTCTCCTGATATGCGGACTATGCCGCGAATGCATAACGTCACATTTCCGTATATTTTAGTATAACAGGAACCTGAACGATCCGCAATCCACGCCTCGTGGAACAGATGCGGACAGACGCGTAGATGTTCCCCTTCACATGCAGCGGTAATATGTACCATTCGTATGCGGCGCTAACGGACGTCATTCATATGAATCAGTCACGTCTTTGGTTGACGGCAATTATCAAGGCATTTATAATGGGATAAACGATTTGAATCAATAAACAGAGCAGACCGGAAACAGCAGCGCACTGCCGGCGGAAAACCGGAATTTCGGAGGATAATGATATAAGAATGGGAAAAGTATTCCTGATCTGCGGCAAGATCTGCAGTGGAAAATCCTGGTACGCGAAAGCACTCAGGGAAAAATACAACGCAGTCATATTATCTACAGACGAAGTGACGAAGGACCTGATCAATAATGAACAGGGTGAGTTTTACGATGTATTCGCGGAGAGAGTCAACCGGTATTTAAAGAAGAAAGCCGCGGAGATATGTAAGGCCGGTGCAAATGTTATCCTGGACTGGGGTTTCTGGACGGCGGATAACAGGGCAGGGACGTCTGATTATTTCAGATCAAATAATATAGATATCGAGTGGCATTACATGGATGTGGATGACGATCTCTGGAAGAAAAACATAGAAGAGCGTAACCAAAGGATCCTGGAAGGCGGCGGCGGTTCGGATTTCTACGTGGATGAAGGGTTGCTGGGGAAAGTGACTTCTTTGTTTGAAATACCTCGAAAAGAAGAGATAGACGTCTGGATCAGACCTCAGCGATAAGATACGGATCATCCTGATTATCGGAGTCCTGAGACAGATAGAACTGCGCAGAGGATCAGCGGTTGCGCCGTATGAATGGGCATCCCTGTGCTGCAGCAGTATATGGGAGAATGATACATGGAGTTTATATTTGAATTCATATTTGACCTGATCGTAGAGGGTTCTGTTGAAGTTTTAGGTGAAAAGAAAGTGCCTGTGTTTTTACGTATCCTGGCAGGGATCATCGTGATCCTCGTTTACGGGGGAATCGTCGGTCTGATCGTATATCTGGGCATTTCTGATAAGAGCTGGGGCCTGTTAGTCATAGGGGCCGCGTTAATTGTGCTTTTCACCATATATATCTGGAAGACCGTGAAGAAGCACCGAAGCTGAGGTGCAATAACATGGATCGATGCCTGAAACAATCACTGCGATGCAGAACCGTAAAGGCTGCAGAAGAATGATATATTAGGGGAGATGTATGAAACTGAGTCTGGAAGGTATAAAAGAGAAAGAAGTATGGGCAGAAGCAGGGATCAGCCTGCCGCCTTACAATGTTGAGGAGACCCGGAAAAAAGCAATGGATGCTCCGCAGTGGGTGCATTTCGGTATCGGCAATATTTTCCGTGTGTTCATCGGCGGGATCGCTGACGGGCTGCTTCGGGACGGTCTGATGGACCGGGGTATGACCTGTGTAGAGTGTTATGACTATGAGATCGTTGACAGGATCTACAGGCCGTTTGACAATCTGGGCTTCAGCGTGATCCTGAACAGTGACGGCAGCCGCAAGCTGCGGGTCCTGGGTTCCATGGCGGAGGCGGTGAAGGCGGATCCGGATGATCCATGCGAATGGGCGCGAATGAAAGAGATCTTCCGTAGTCCGTCGCTTCAGCTGGCGTCTTTTACGATTACAGAAAAAGGTTATGCGCTGACAGATCCGGAAGGTGCCTTCTTCCCGTATATCCAAAGTGATCTGGAAGCAGGACCTGAGAAGGCACGGACGGCGATGCCGGTCGTTACCTCGATGCTGCTGGAACGTTTCCGGGCGGGCGGTACGCCGCTGGCACTGGTTTCCATGGATAACTGCGCGAAGAACGGCAGGCTTTTGAAACGGTCGGTCATTACGGTTGCGGAAGAATGGCTGAAACGGGATGCTGTACAGGAAGACTTCCTTGCCTGGCTGGAAAATGAAGACAATGTATCCTTCCTCAGTACGATGATCGATAAGATCACGCCGCGCCCGGGGGAAATGATCGCGAAGGACCTGGCGGCTCTGGGCCTTTCGGACATGCAGCCGGTTGAAACCGCGAAGCGTACCTACATCGCTCCTTTTGTGAATGCGGAAAAGCCCCAGTACCTGGTGATCGAGGACCGGTTCCCGAACGGCAGGCCGGCTCTTGAACACGGCTTTGGTGTGTATCTTGGGGATTTTGAGACCGTGAACCTTTCAGAGCGGATGAAAGTGACAGCCTGTCTGAATCCGGTGCATTCCGCCACCGGGCCGCTCGGCGTGGTGCTTGGGATCGAAGGTTTCGCGGAAATGCTGCGGACCGTACCGGAGGTTCTGAAAATGGCGCGGACTGTGGCGTATCAGGAGGGAATGCCGGTGATCCGGGATCCCGGGATCCTTTCTCCGCAGGCATTTACGGATGAACTGTTCGATGACCGGTTCCCGAATGAATACCTGGGCGATACGAATCTGCGGCTTTCCACGGACGTGTCCCAGGGCGTTTCCGTACGTTTCGGGGAAACGATCAAGGCGTATGTGCAGAGGGACGGCAGTGCGGAAAAACTCCTCGCGATCCCTTTAGGAATCGCAGGATGGCTCCGCTACATGATGGCATTCGACGACCAGGGGAAGACGTATACCCTGGCGCCGGACCCGATGAATGAGACCTTTACGGAAGCGTACCGTGACGTAATCTTCGGGAAGCCGGAGACCCTTACGGACCAGCTCCGGCCGATCCTTTCCAATGCTTCGGTCTTCGGGATCGATCTCTATCAGGCAGGACTTGGGGAGAAGATCACCGGCATGGTCCGGGAAATGCTGGAAGGACCGGGTTCGGCGCTTCGTACGGTAAGGAAGTACTTTGGCTGAGGATACTGAAAAGCAGTTCCTTATGAGCAGGATGCGGTCATGACTGCCGTTCGGAATCAGAAAGACCGGAGGAATCGATATGGAATTGAAAAGATTGACGGAACATATATGGTATATGCCTTATGAGGAAGAAAGAGACCGGCCGAATCTCGGTTATGTGAAGGGCGATCAATGGAGCCTTGCGGTGGACGCCGGCCATTCAGCTTCGCATACAAAAGTGTTTTATGAGCTCCTGGAAAAGGAGGGGCTGCCGCTTCCGGACATCACGGTCATGACGCACTGGCACTGGGATCATACATTTGGCATGCACGCAGTACATGGACTCTGTCTGGCAAATGATATCACGAACAGGTATCTGGCTGAATGGAAAGAAAAAATAGAGAAGGACGGTCCTGGTGAATTTCTTTCTTTGCACGAGAGCATCAGAAGAGAGTATGCCGGAAACAGGGAGGTGATCGTAAAAACGGCCGACCTGGTGTTTTCCGGTGAAATGACACTGGACCTTGGCGGCTTAAGAGTGAAGGTGCTGCAGACAGAAGCTCCTCACACAAATGACTCTGTCCTTGTTTACGTTATTGACGACAAAACACTATTTCTTGGGGATGCCGCCGGCGGTGAATTTCCGTCAGGTCCGAAAAAAGCGGACCTGTCGCAAAAACTTGCCGATACGATCCGGCGCCTCGATCCGGAGATCTGCGTGGAAGGTCATTGGATACCGGTGGATACAGAGGATACGTTATCAGACCTTCTGAATTGACGTTAATTGCCTGCTCCTGATCCGGAAGCAGGACGGGGTCTTACATACCAGATCAGTAAAGGAATCGGAACATGATCAGAGAAGTAAAACGGGAAGATATTCCTATTTGCGCGGATATCATTAAAAAGAGTTTTTTGACTGTAGCTGAAGAGTTCGGCTTTACAAGAGACAATGCGCCGCGATTCACAGCCTTCGCTATCAGCGCGGACAGGCTGTACTGGCAGATGGACAATGAGCCTCGCCTTATGTTTGTATATGAGGAAGAAGGAACTCTGTGCGGTTATTTCTCATTGCTGATGCAGAATGACAAAGAATGTGAACTCAGCAACCTTGCCGTTCTTCCGGAATACAGGCATCATGGGATAGGCAAAAAGTTACTCGAGCATGCCTTTTTGGCTGCTGAAAAGAAAGGATGCAAACTCATTAACATAGGGATCGTCGAGGAGAATCAGCGCCTTCGCAAATGGTATGAACAAAACGGAGCCAGACATACCGGCACCAGGAAATTTGATTTCTTTCCATTTACGTGCGGATATCTGGTGAAAGAAATTTAATACGAAATCGCAGCTGTTTTGATTTTTCGCCGGATGACAGCTTCACCATCTGAGGTAGCAGGAAAAGGACTCACCACCATCACAGTGGCGGGTCTTTTTTATTTGATTTACGGTATTTCCTTTTATATTCAATCGAAGCAAGATCATAAAGCAGACGGTAAAGAAACATGCACTATTCCCGGAAATCAGTGGTCTTTTGAAGTCAATAAAGCAAGCGTAGACTACTGAAACTCGCTTTTTTCTTGAAATCAGTGGTCCCGGCTAAACTCGTATGCCCATGCAGCAAGCAGGAGCAGCCGAAGCATGTGTATTTATCATTCTTCTATAACTTTTGTGGGTCTTTCTTAATGCTTAAAAATATGTGGATAGATCAAAGGTGATTATGATAGAATACTAAAGATAGATCGTATATGTTATATGTGAGATATTCGGTTCCGGGCAGGCGGAACCGGGAGGGATGATATGAGGATCGATTGGATGGATGGATTTATGATTTCTGTAAAGATCAGTGGTAGTGAAACGGTAGTTTCCGCGAACAGGGAAGGCCTGCTTTCTCTTGCCTGCCAGCTGAAAGCGCTTGCGGAGGGGGTGCCGGGAGATCACATTCACTATGATATGTGTAATTCTCTTGAGGAAGGTTCGGATGAGCTGGTCTTTGAAAGAGTGGAGTAGAATGTCACGCTGTGCAAACGCAGGGATGAAAGAATCATTTTTATTGAAACCGGAAATATCATGATCCGGTCTATACTAAAGGACGGATCAGATAAAAATGCTGATACAGGGAGGGGAGAACTGTATGAGAAAAATCGTACATACAAGGATGGAGAAGATCGTTCCTCAGGAAAGAGGAGACGGCGGTTCCTATGTGTATACCAGGTACCCGGCTTTACCTGAAGGCAGTGCGGAACACAGCGCGGCCGCGTTTTATGAGCTGCCGCCGGGGAAGGCGAATTATCCGTATCATTACCACCTGACGTCGGAAGAGATTTTTTATATTATTTCCGGAACAGGGACGCTGAAAACTCCGGAGGGTGAAAGGGAAGTGCGCGCAGGAGATCTGCTGTTTTTCCCTGCCGGGGAAGCGGGTGCTCATAAACTGACAAATTCTTCTGACAGTGAACCGCTGGTATACATTGACTTTGATACGCTTTCGGATCCGAATGTCTGTGTGTATCCTGACTCGAATAAAGTCGGCATATATGGTAAGGACCTGAGAAAGATCTACCGTATGGAAGACAATGTGGATTACTATGACAGAGAGAACGGCCCGCGGCAGGATCAGATGTAAAACAGTATTTGGGCGGAGAACTTCGCATAAAGTTGATGGGAGATGGCTATGGATACTTTTATGGATGCTTTATTAAGTGAAAAGACCAATAAGATACCGGACGAATACGATTGGTTCGCGCCGCTGATCGGTGACTGGGACTGCGACTATTACGATGAGTATGGCGGAGAGAAAAGATTTGTCAAAGGCGAATGGATCTTCAGAAGGATCCTGGAAGGCGCGGGGATCCAGGACATATTCATTTTCCCTTCCAGGGCAACGAAGGAAGAGCATCCTCAGCCGGATGGCGAGTACGGTTCTTCTTTCCGGATGTTCAATGCTGCTGAAAAGTGCTATGACGTCTGCTATACATGCGATCATTGTATGAAGCGCCTCTGCTTTACCAAAGAAGGAGACCGGCTGGTCGGCAAGGTCCTGGACCAGGAGGACGCCTACTGGATATTCTCGGATATTACCGAGAACAGTTTTCACTGGGAAAATGTAGTGATCAGGAAAGACGGTACGAGAATTCTGGATTGTGAGATCTTCGGGAACCGAAGAGCCGCCGGGATTTATGCATGGAAAATCAGGAAAAATGAGTTATAATTAAAAAAATGTCTGAAGGAGGCAAAAACTATGACTGATCCGAATGTGAATGAACAGGGATATATTTACGGGAAATTCCAGACCGGTCCCAGGACCTGGTCTATCATGTCAAAGAGCGCACCGCAGTTTGTGTACTTGCTGATCGGTGACGAAAAGGCTGCGCTGATCGATACACTCTACGGTTATGGCGATCTTCGGAAGATCGTGGAATCGATCACTGACAAGCCGGTCATGGTCTTCAATACGCACGGGCATTTCGATCACACCGGCGGAAATTCCTTCTGGCCGGAAGCGTACATGTCTGAATACGCGGCGAAGGAGGCAAAGCGCGCGTTCAGCGAGGAACTTCAGAAGATCGCGGAATCTCACGCGTATCCGGATTATGAGATTCATACGGTGAATGACGGAGATATCATCGAGCTTGGCGGACATACACTGGAGATCATCAAGATCGGAGCCCACAGCCCCGGTTCCATCGCGATCCTTGATAAGACCGAGCGGATCCTGTACGCGGGGGATGAACTGGAAGCCGGCCAGGTGCTTCTGGGGCGGACGTCTGTTCCTGAGCATCTGGAGTCTATGGAGAAACTGAAAAGCCGTGAGGCGGAATTTGATTTTATCAATTCAGCACACAACGGCACACATCTCACCAAGGATTATATCGATGACTTCATCGAACTCGACCGGCAGTACATTGCCGGAACCGCAAAGAAGCTGGACAGCGCTGCGGGCTTCGGATGGGCAGACAGTGCTGAAGGTTTCGGCGGAGGCGGAGAGCGGTACAATTACAATAGAGCGTATTTTGTAATCATCCGCTGACCTTTAAGGAGGAGAGAATGAAAAACGATATGAAAGCAAAGTTAGGAAAGACAGGCGTTCTGCGCCGTGTTCTTCTGATCCTGCTGAGCCTGGCGCTGATATTTACCGCCGGTGCCTGCATGTGTACCAGCCAGTTCCTTGCCCAGGGCACCTACGTCAAGGATCAGGACGCGGACGGATTCGCGGACGCGGAAGAATTTGAGACATTGCCGGAAGAGGACGAAAAGGACCTTTTAAGAAGGCTGCTGGAGGAACGGCTGAGCGCGTTCGCTGAACTCACCGGAGCCGGATCCGGTAAACCCGCGAAGACGAAACCTGAGTCCGGAGATTCGGACCAGGAAGAGGATATGGACGTGTTCTACAGCGATCAGGTATACAACCTGATGCTGATCGGCGTGGACAGGAGAGACAGCAGCTGGAACGGAAACTCGGATACCATGATCCTTCTGTCCATCAATTATGAGAAGCAGAAGGTAACGATGACGTCCTTTATGCGGGATACCTGGGTCAATATTCCCGGTGTCGGCATGCGGAAAATGAACGCGGCTTTTGCCATCGGAAACGGCCCGCTCCTTATGAAAACGGTGGCGGCGAACTTCGGTATTTCCGTCGATAACTACGCGTGGATCGATTTTAAAGGTATGAAGTCGGCGATCGATACCCTGGGCGGTGTGGATGTGGAACTGACGGCAGCGGAAGGCAAATATATCGGCGTTCCGGTGACAGGCGACAGCAGCGTGGTACATCTGAATGGTGAGAAAGCGCTGGCCTATGCCCGTGACCGTACCACCAGCGGCTGGGATTACGGCCGTACACAGCGGCAGAGAAACATTCTGATGGCGATCGTGAACAAGGCAAAGAGCGGCGGTTTTACGGACCTTGTGGGGGTGGTAAATGCAGTGCTTCCGTATATGACGTATAATATTGATCAGTCCAGGATGACGTCTCTGATGTTGAATCTGCCGAAGATCACCGGTTTCACGTTCCAGGAACAGCGTGTACCGTATGACGGGCTGTATCACAGTGAGAACCAGAATCTGGTACCGGACTATGGAGAAACCATTAAGCGGCTGTACAGTGCGATCTATTAATTATATGATAAGGTAAGAGCCAAAATGACAATACGGATCTGCAGCTTTCCGGACACACGCATGCAGGACAGCTGTTTCCGATGCAGATCATTTACCGGATCGCCGGATATGACGCGTACGGATCCTTCCGGCACGGGAATACGGACGTCTACGTCAGCTCCGGCGCCGGAGGCTGGAGTTTTCCTTTCAGAACTGAAGCCGGCTGTCACTATGAAGTAATTACTCTGGAACGGGCGGATGGTGAATGAAACCATTCAGGAGGAAAAGTATGAAGTTTATTTTGGATACTTTGAAAGACTACGTAGAAAGAGCACCTCACGCTGTGATCCTTTATGATGACGCGCATACGAAGGGACTGACCTATGCCCAGTTTGATGAGATGACCGGGCGTGTATATGCGTATCTGAAGTCGCACGGCATTGGCAGGGAAGATTTTGTGCTGATCGACCTTCCACGCGGTGTGCTGCCTGTAGTGGCGATGCTGGGCGTATGGAAGGCAGGCGCGGCCTGGGCTCTTGTTGAGGACACCTACGCTCCGGAACGCATCAACTATATCCGCAGCGACTGCAGCTGCAAGCTGGATATCAGCGCGGAGAACTGGGACGAGATCATGCATACCAGGGCGCTGCCCGGATATGAGCCTCTGGATGATCATGCCGCGGCGTACGCGATCTATACGTCCGGCACCACCGGAAATCCCAAAGGCGTTCTCCATGAGTACGGCAATCTGCAGCGGGCGATCGATTCCATTACTTATGAAGGGAAATGCCCCTTCACGGAGAATGACCGGCTCGCCACCCTGGCGCCCATGAATTTCGTAGCCACAGTCATCGTGATCCTGGCCGGCCTGAACGTTTTCTGCGGCAAGAATTTCATTGTTTCCTATGCTACCATCAAAAACCCTGCCGCGCTGGCGAAATTCTTTATTACGAAGCGTATTACCATCACGTTTATGACTCCGTCCTACGTCCGGAAGCTTTCTCAGACCGGACCGTTCCTTCGCATGCTGTTTGTAGGAAGTGAACCGGCCAATAATATATATAATAAGAACGTGGAGCTGATCAACATCTACGCGGCCAGCGAAAGCGGTTTTGCCGTAGGTTTCTTCCCCATTGACAAACCGTATGAGGTCTGTCCCATCGGAAAGCCTCAGGTAGAGACCACGATCTATCTGCGGGACGAGAACGGCGCCGACGTGCCTGACGGGGAGACCGGTGAGCTGTGCTTTGTAAATCCTTATGTCCGCGGATATATCAATCTGCCGGAGGAGACGAAGAAGGCGTTTGTCAACGGCATTTATCATACCGGTGACCTGGCCCGCAGAGATGAGAACGGCAACCTGGTTCTGCTTGGCCGGAAAGGCGATATGATCAAGATCAACGGCAACCGCATTGAACCTGCGGAGATCGAGGCAGCGGTCAAGGAAGCGCTGGGCATCGACTGGGTCGCCGCCCGCGGCTTTGACGAAAACGGCAAGAGCTTCCTGTGCGCTTATTATACCGCGGATATCCAGGTGGATACGGAGGCGCTGAGGAAGGAGCTGATGAAGCGCCTGCCGTATTACATGATCCCTGCCTACTACATGAAGATCGATACCATACCGATGAAGGCGTCCGGAAAAATGGACCGCAAAGCCCTGCCTGCGCCGAATATTGATGATTTTATCAATGATTATGTGGAACCCGCCAATGATACGGAAAAAGCGCTGTGCGACGGAATGGCGAAGGTTTTGAAGCTCTCCCGGGTGGGTATCCATGATGATTTCTATGAAATGGGCGGAGATTCGCTGTCATCCATTGAGCTCATTACTGTCTGCGAGGAAGCCCTGCCCGGTCTGAATGCCGGACTGGTGTTCCGCGGACGTACGCCGGAGAAGATCGCGGAGCTCTATGGCGAGCTGCTTTCGAGCGGGGAAGGAAATCTGAAGGAGCGGAACCTGGCCGCGCTCGCCAAGCCGCATCCGCTGACTCCGGAACAGCTTTACATGATCGATTATCAGCTTTATACGCCGAATTCCACCATGTACAACCTCTTCTCTGTCATGAAGATGGACAAGGAGCTTTTCGATCCTGAAAAGCTGGCGGAAGCCATGGAGACCGCCATCAAAGCGCATCCTGCGCTTCTTACGTCTTTTGAATACAATGATGACGGCGAACTGGTGCAGTGCTATAAGCCGGAGAGTTTCCTGCCGATCCATGTGGAAAAGCTTTCGGAATTTGAGTTCCGGTTCGTGAAGGATACGCTGGTCTTCCCCTTCAAGATCGTGGGCGGGCGGATGTACCGCTGCCGGATCTTCGAAACGGAGAAGGCTGTATATACCTTCTTTGACGTGCACCATTCCCTGTTTGACGGTACCAGCCTGGGCGTTTTCCTCAGCAGTGTCCGGGACGCGTACCTGGGGATGCCCATCGAGCCGGATTATTACTATCTGATGCTTCAGCGGAGGGAGGAAGCGGTCCATACCGCATTCTACGAGGAGAGCAGGAAGTATTTTGAAGAGCGTTTTGAAGGCGTTGCCTGGTCGAGCTATCCTGAGATCGATCATCAGAGCCGCGAGAACGAAATGGGCGAGCTGTTCTCATCTCTTGGGATCGAGCAGCCTCAGATGAACGCCATGGAGCGGGCTTATAAAATCAGCCGGAACGAATTTTTCATTACTGTGGCGGCGCTTTCGATCTCCATCTACAATAACGCGCCGGACGTGAAGCTCAGCTGGATCTATAACGGGCGCGAGGATATGCAGAGTATGACCTCTGTAGGCCTTTTGTTCCGCGATCTGCCTGTCGGCTTCCATTTCCGGGACAGCGATACGCTCCGAAACGTATTTGCCGATGTTCATGAGCAGGTGCAGAAGGGCATTGAGCACTGCTGCTATCCTTATGTAGATATGCACAATCAGGTGGCGAACAGCGAGTCCGCTTACCTTCTGTATCAGCAGGACATCCGTGATATGGGCGGCATGGAAGGTTTTGATATCGAAACTGTCGACGTGCGTCAGAATCAGGCAGCATCCCAGACCATTCTGGATATGGAGATCCTGGACGGAGCGGACGGCCTGCAGCTTATGATCGACTATGCTGCCAGCCGCTATGAGGATGCCAGTATTGAGAGATTCATGGAACTGTACGTCAAGCTGGCGCAGACTTTAGTGACTCATAATTCTCAGTCGGACGTCACGATCGGTGAAGTCAAAGCAAAGATCTCGGATAAGAGGAATTTCTTCCAGATCGTGAAAGGATTCTTATCGCGGAAGAAATAAAGGAACTCATGGAAACATATAAACCAAATCAGAGAATCGAGGGAGTATACGACCGGGGCGTTTCCGCAAAATGCCTGAACGGCACTTTCGTCGGAAGAACAGCAGAAGGGGTTGCCGCGTTCCGCGGGATCCCCTTCGCGGCGCCGCCTACGGGTGACCTTCGATGGAAAGAACCTGTGCCTGTCTCCCCATCTGAGGACGTATTTGAGGCGTATTACAACGGCCCTTCCCCCATTCAGACGGAACTGGATTCGGAACGCGCGTCATTTTATTATCAGAGTGAAGACTGTCTTTATCTGAACGTATGGACAGCGGATGGATACGAAGGGCAGTACAGGGCTGTCATGGTTTTTATCCATGGCGGCTCATATGGGTGGGGCGGAACCGCGGATCCTCTGTATCACGGACATAACTTTGTGAAAGCGCATCCGGAGATCGTCCTCGTTACCATTGCTTACAGGACCGGGATCACCGGATTCGTGGATTTCTCTGACGTCCCCGGAGGAGAAGCGTATGCTGCGAGCGGCAACCTCGGCCTGCTGGACCAGATCTGCGCGCTGAAATATATCCGGGATAATATCCGGGCTTTCGGAGGGGATCCCGCAAAGGTTACTATTTTTGGAGAATCCGCAGGAGGGGGGTCCGTATCCCTGCTTCCTCTGATCCCGGCGGCCAAAGGGCTGTTCTGCCGCGTGATCGCCCAGAGCGGTTCCGTAGCGCTGACCTACAGCCGGAAGGAATGCAAAGCCTTTACAAAACTCCTTTTGAAAGAGACAAAGGCGAAGCGGATGGAAGACCTGACGGCCATGACCACGGAAGAACTCAAGGCTGTCAATGAAAAGATCAACCTGTATAACAATTTCCCGGAGCGGGACGGCATTGTGATCCCTGAGGACCTGTACAGCGCTTACGAAAAGGGAGAAGCCCAGCCGGTGGAAATGATCATCGGAACGAACGCGGACGAACTCCGCTACTGGATCCTCGACCTGGGAAGCTTTCGGCGATACCGAAGGATGAGCAGGGTGATGTACGAAGATACCATGAGCGTGATCCGAAGAGAAGACCGGAAGCGGGCAGAGGACTTCCTGAAATTCCAGGAGAAAAAGGGACTTAAGGATAAGCTGTGGCGGGTCACGGAGTTTTATAATGAGCTTTTGTTCCGGCTTCCTGCCACCCGGCAGGCGCAGGCCCACGCGGATCATGGGAATCCGGTCTATATGTACTACTGGAAATATCCGTCTTCCCATTCGGACCTTGGGGCCTGCCATGCGGTAGAACTGGCGTATGTATTCAATAATCTGGAGGAGACCATTTATACCGGGGAAGGAGTCAACAAAGATCTTGCTTCCTGTGTTCAGCAGATGTGGGCAGATTTCGCGCAGACAGGAGACCCTTCGACTCCCGCGATCCGGTGGGAACCCTATACCAGAGCGTCACGGAATATCATGGTACTGGATGATCCTCCCAAACTTACGGCTGATCTGAACGGGACCGGGCGGAAGCTCCTTTATCCTCTCACGGAATACCGGTTCAACGGGGGCTCCACTTCGTTTTTACCTTACATTATGAAAACCGCGGGAAAAGCGGCCGTGTTCGCCTTGGGAGTCGGACTGCCGGCGCTGGTGTGGGCGCTTCTCAGGAAAATTAAAAAATAAATCAAAAACGGAAGGTCAGCCGGCGTGTAAAGCCTGGAAAAACCTTCCGTTTTTTGATTTCTGTTCTGATATGAAAGAATAATCAGCCTTTGACGCTGCCAAGAGCCATACCGGTGACGAAGTACTTCTGGAGGAAAGGATATACCACCATGATGGGTACTGTAGAGATCACGGTAATGGCGCAGCGGATCGTGATGGGCGTCGTGCTGGTCTGAGTCTTCAGAGCTTCCGCGGAAGTTTTCGCGGCATTGGCGGATGCCTGTGTGGTCGCGAGCTTCATTTTCAGCAGATACTGAAGAGAGTGCAGTTCCTTCTGGCCGCCGTTGTACAGATAGGTATCAAACCAGCTGTTCCAGCTGCCTACCGCGACAAATAACGCGACTGTCGCGAGCACCGGCTTGCACAGCGGGAAGATGATCTGCCAGAATACGCGGAAGTCGCCTGCGCCGTCGATCCTGGCCGACTCCACCAGCGCGTCCGGAAGGCCTGCGATATACGTACGGATCACGATCATGTTAAAACATGAGAACATGGTCGGAATGATATAGACCCAGTAGCTCTTTGCCAGATTCAGCGTTTTCGAGATCAGCAGGTAGTTCGGGATCAGTCCGGCGTTAATGTACATGGTCAGAACCATAACTGCCGTGATGAACTTCCGGAGTACGTATTCCGGACGGGACAGGGTATATGCCAGCATGCTGGTCCAGAAGAGGTTCAGCAGGGTGATAAGCACTGTCTTGGACGCGGAGATCCAGGCCGCCTGGTAAACGGCTTTATCCGCAAGGATCGATTCATAGGCATCCAGGCTGAATTTCCTGGGCCAGAGACCGATATTTCCGCGGAGGGCATCGGTGCCTTCATTAAACGAATACGCGACGGTGTTGAGGACCGGATACAGCGTAACGAACATGACAATGACCAGGAGGATGCCGTTGACGATGGGGAACGTCCTGTCACGGCCGATCATGCTTTTGCCGGAAACAAAATCATCATTTCTTTTTTTCATGACTATCCTCCTTTCTTAGATCAATGTGGCTTCATCCAGCTTGCCCGCGATGGTATTCGCGGCTAAGAGCAGGATAATAGCGACGACGCTCTTAAACATACCAGCAGCTGTAGCTACACCGTACTGCTGTTTGGAAATACCGTACTTCAGCACGAAGATATCAATGGTCTGCGACCAGTCCATAACAACGGAGGAGCCCAGCAGGTACTGCATCTCGAATCCGGCTTCCATCAGATGGCCGATGTTCATGATCAGCAGAATGACGAAGGTGGATTTAATGCCCGGCAGTGTGACGTGCATGATCCGGGCAAATCGTCCGGCACCATCGATGGACGCCGCTTCATACAGCGATGGATCGATGCCGGTCATGGCCGCTATGTATATGATGGTGCCCCATCCGACTTCTTTCCAGACGTTGATCACACCTACGAGCCACCAGAAATACTTGCCTTCACCAAGGAAGAAGACCGGCTCTTTTACCAGCTTCGTGCCTAAAAGAAGCTCATTGATGGGTCCGTTGCTGGCAAAGATGTTCTGTGCCATACCAACGACGATAACCATACTGAGGAAATGAGGCAGATAAGTGACTGTCTGCACAGTCCGCTTAAAAGCAGTCGTTCGTACCTCGTTCAGCAGTATCGCCAGCAGGATAGCGGAGACCGTGCTGAATACCAGGTTGATCACACTCATGGCCAATGTGTTCCGGATACTCTGGATGAAATCAGCGCGTCCGAAGAGCCACTTGAAGTTCTTTAGTCCGACGAATTTGCTTCCCCACATACCAAGCTTCGGTTTGTAGTCCTGGAATGCGGTGATCCATCCCCACATGGGGCCATAATTGAACAGGAGCACATAGAGAAGCATTGGTACGGACATGAGTACCATCTGCCATTGTCCGCCCAGAGTGCGGAAGAATCCCTTTCTCCGCTTATAAGTCAGCGCCTGACCTGATTTTTTCGCGATATTGCTCATTGCAATACCTCCTCCCATGAACCTGAAAGAAAAATCGGAGGAGAGAAAGGATTCTCTCCCCCGAAGATAAGTTAGTGTTAGTTTCTGTAACTTATTTTTCGAAACGGTAAACCGCGGATTATTCGTTGTCAAGAACCTTTGCAGCTTCTTCCTGGATCCGCTCCCACATGAACTCACCGAAAACGGTAGCAGAGGGGGTGATCTCTTCAACGAAGGCATCCCACAGGTCATCAAACTCATCCGGCTCGCACATGATCAGTTCGGGCAGGCAGCGGTCCTGGATATCCAGGAAGTCCTGATGGTCAATGTCAACCGGTGTGTAGTCGATCTGCCATGCTTCGCCGGACGGAGCAATCTCGATGGGAGGATTGACGAAGTCCGCAAACTTGGAGTAGCCGTAATTTGCAAGGAACTCCTGATCATATTCGTTCATCAGACCGAATACGATTTCATCCTGGTTGCCGGGCTCCCAGCAGTTGCCTTCCTTAACGACCTTGTCGCCAACTTCGATGTCGTTCATGATCCAGCCCTGTTTCTTCGGGCTGCTCTGGAAGAACGCCTCAGCCTTGTTGTGAAGCTTCCAGTTGGTGTCCAGGGTGTTCGCGTACTGCTCTTCAGTCATCTGGCAGCGGCCGTCTTCATCAATGTAGTAATCTTCGCCTTCAATACCCCAGTTGAAGATCATCTGCCACTCATCAGAGAGCATTTCTTCCCACATCGCAACGATGCGCTCGGGGCACTCGCAGTTCACGGAGATACCGAAACCACGGCGTACGTTCGGAAGAGAACCATTGACGTAATGCTCTTCGATCTCTTTGCCATCTACATATTCCGGATCATAAACAAGACCCAGCGCAACGTAGGTGTTCTTGTACATTTCCGCGTCCATAAGAGCGGAAGTAGCGGTACCGAAGTCCCATGCCTGATCGAACATACCAAGTACTGTGCCGCTGGAAAGCTGCGCGATGTACTGGTCATAGTTCATAACGAAAGTATCTTTGCTGATGAGGCCCTTATGGAACTCTTCGTTCAGCTTCTGATAATAGGGCTTCGCATAAGGCTTGTCGATGAATGTCTCTGTGTAGAAATCATCGCTGTCAACGTCAACCAGAACTTCACCGTCGTTCGGACGGCCCATCAGGTGCTGTACCGGGTTGATCAGGCAGAAATGTCTCCAGTCTTCGCAGAGAATATCAAAGCCAACATAAGGTGTGCCGTTCTCGTCTTCCGGATTCTCCTCAAGGAACTCTTCGATAACGTCGAAGTATTCGTTCAGGGTATGGATCTCCGGATAGCCGGCCCATTCCAGAACCTGCTTCTGAATGAAGAATGCGGGGCCGCCGACAGAGTTAACGATCTGCGGGCCATCTGCAAGGCCGTAGTTCGGGATGATGTAAAGAGCATCATTGCCATCCTCGTCCTTGTCGATCAGGCGGGCCTTCTGGGGCTCGATGTGCGCCCAGAGTCTGGGGGTGTCTTCCGGATTGACATAGTCCAGAAGGTTGATCAGAGCACCATTGGAGATGATCAGGTCAGCGCTGTTGCCGCCGTCGAACAGGTCCGGATAATCCTCACCTGCGATCTTCAGGCCGAGTGTTTCGTCCAGGTCGCCTGCCAGGAACTCGAACTCGAAGGTAACGCCGAATTTCTCTTCAATGAGCTTGTAGATCTTGTTGTCTTCTGCAGGCTGATCACCGGGATCGCCGCGGAAAACGGTAAGAGTAATGGGTTCCGGTGTTTCATCTTCTTCCGCGTAAGCGGGGATCACCGGAAGGATCATCATGACCAGAGCCATGATCAGAGCCAAAAGCTTTTTCATTTTTGTTCCTCCTTCACGATTTCAGAGCATCGGAGCTCTTTCTTGTGTTCATAATAGTATATACTTCCGCACATGTCAATATTTAGTTTATCGTTTAACCTAAATTTTTTTTAAAAATCGATTTTATGACTTTTTCACTATGGATTCGTGAAAAGAGAGCGGAATGCTGTACATTATTCTTCGCAAAGTTTTGCGCCACTAAATCGAATACGTTTTCGATTTACAACGGGTCCGGCGGTTTTGAAACGGAAAAATGCGGCAGAACGGACATACGGAACCAATTGGTAAATCGTTCAACAAAGCGCTGAAAGTACTTTACACACATAGGAGAAATGCTATAATGAAAGCAGCTTAAGATCCTGAGAGCAGAAGAATCATCAGATGATCCGGAGGAACTTATGAAGAGAGTTAATGTATTATCTATGAAGGACTGCGCAGCCTGCCGTCAGTGCGAAGTGTCCTGTTCTGAAGCGTTTTACAAGGTTTATGACCCGGATCTTTCCTGTATCCGTATTTCCGCGAAGCCGGACGGAAGCCCGAAGGTCAGTTACTGCATTCAGTGCGGGAAATGCGCAAGGACCTGTGAACAGGGCGCGATCACCCAGAACGCGGCGGGTGTCTATATGATCAATAAGAAGAAGTGTGTGGGCTGCGGGAAATGCGCGGAAGTCTGTCCCATGCAGGTAATCGTTTTCAGAGAAGGGGCGGAGTACGCTTCCAAGTGTGTTGCCTGCGGCATCTGTGTGAAGGGATGCCCCATGGGTATTCTGGAGATCAAGGAGTCCTGAACCTGAGAAACTGATGAAATAAGACAGAAATGCCGGCCGATGATTCGGCCGGCATTTCCGGATTTTCCGGACAGGCACGGAGGTTTTTTTGCAGCTGTTATTTATCCGTATAGGGAAGATTCAGCAGCGTGTTTCCGTCGGTCATCACATTCGGAAGCTTTCCGTCCCAGTGATCATAATACATTTTTGAGATCACCTTGTCCGTCAGGCTTTCGGAGATCATCCGGTAAGCTTCTGCTTCTGCTTCCGCTTTTTTGACCAGCTGATATGCTTCCGCGTCCGCTTCGATCTGCTTTACGTCTGCGTCCGCCTTTGCCTCGATGACTTTCTGCTGCGCTTCAGTCTCCGCTTTCAGCTTATTCTGCTGCGCGACCTGTTTTGCCTCGACCGCATTGGTAAAGGCATCCGTGAAGTCCATATTCTCAATGGCAGTGCTGTTGACCATAATGTTGTATCCGTTCAGCTTTTCGGAAAGCGAATTCTCGATCGCTGCTGCCAGCGCGGTACGTTCGGATACCAGCGCTTCTGCCGTATATTTCGCGGTGCAGACCTTTACAGCTTCCTGTACGGTCGGGACGATGATCTTGTTGTAATAATCCGAACCGATGGTCCGGTAGATCGTCATGGCGTCCTTGGAGCTGATCTGGTAGTTCAGGGTATAGACCATGATGACTTCCTGAATATCAGAAGAGAAGCAGCTTAAGGTTTCTGTTGCTCTCTGGATCCGGTTGTCCATTTTGATGACTTTCTGCCACGGGGCTTTCAGATGGATCCCCGAGTCCAGCGTGTAATCCGATACCCTGCCGAAGGTCGTAAGGACGCCGGTATGTCCGGTCGGCACCTGCGTGAAGCATCCGAAGGCCAGTACAGCCACAATGATGAGTGCTGCGATCCCTGCAGGGATCAGCGCGGTTTTCTTCACACTTCTTTCGTTCTTCATGTTGATCTCACAACCTTTCTTTTTGTCTGTCCGCACCGTGGATCTTTCCTGGTGCTTTTTCTTTGTTACACTGAATAGTATACAGAAAAGCGCGGAAAAATAACGGTAGTACCGGACTGAAATAGGATGCTGTATTTACCGTAAAAGGGCGGAAAAAGCTGCCGGAGAAACCGCTGGTATTCAAAAGTGCCGTATGATATATATGTATAGAAGGAAAGGGAGGGGAAAATTATGGATTATACGATCAGGAAAGTCGGGATCGAAGATTATGACGCGCTGTTTGAACTGTGGAACAATACGCCGGAAAGCCGCCGCGCGCTGAATCCGGTAGATGACAGCAGAGAGGGGATCGGACGGTACCTCAAAAGGAATCCGGACACCTGCTTTGCTGCTGAGAAGGACGGCCGGATCATCGGGGTGATCCTGGCAGGGCATGACGGCCGCCGGGGCCTCATCCACCATATGTGCGTGCATCCGGATCACCGCCGCCTGGGAATCGCGGGGCACCTGGTTTCCCTGGCCGAGGAAGCACTGAAAAAAGAAGGGATCCAGAAAGTTTTCGGCCTGGTGTTCAAGGATAATGATCCGGCCAATGCTTTCTGGGAAAGCCGCGGATATTCCTTAAGGACCAATCTGAATTACAGGAACAAGAGTCTGAACGAAAAAATACCTGCCGGAGAATAGAGAAGATCCGGCATCAGAAACCCTCAGATCATTTCTTGACAATCCATTCAGGAAGAATTAGAATAACAGTTGTTAAATAACAGGTGTTAGCAAACGAAGAATGCCATCGAAAGGAAGAATAATTATGCCGCCTCAAGCAAAGTATCAGCGGGATGACGTCATCCGGGCAGCATTCCGTGTCGCCAGAGAAAAGGGGATCGGCGCAGTCACCGCGCGGGAAGTCGCTAAGGAACTGAAGGTTTCCGTCGGTCCCATCTTTACCTGGTTCGATACCATGGAGCAGCTGAAAACAGAAGTATACCGGCTGGCTGTTAAGGAATACCGGATCCGTGTCGAACGTGGCCTTGCGGGCCCGATCCCGTTCCTGGGAGTCGGACAGCAGTATATCCGTTTTGCCAGGGAGGAACCGGAACTGTATAAGCTTCTTTTTCTTACACGGAACCGTCCGGGTTTTGGCGGTGCCATGGAGGCGCTGAAATTTTCTCAGGACCTGGCGCGGGAATCTCTGATGCGGATCTACCATATGGATGGAGATACCGCGGACCGGTATTTCCGTGATCTCTGGCTGGTGGTATTCGGCTTTGCCGCACTGATCGTGACGGACAACTGTCCGTATACGGATGAGCAGATCAGCGCTGTACTGACAGAAGTCAGCCTCGCTGTCTGCAAAGCGTACAAAGAGGTCCCGGGCCTTACCGAAGGAAAATTCGACAGGGACGCGGTCTTCAGTGAACTGGTGAAAAAATGAGCGGAGGAGAAGAGAGAAAATGAGTGCTGACGTATATCTTTTCGGACAGATACTGGGAACGCATTCGTTCCTGCTGAGGGATGGATTCCTTCAGCCGGACGAGTATTCGGAGATCGGAGAGCATTATTTCCTCCCGGGCGGTGAAACCGGTACGGCGGCAACCGTACTGGATTCCCTGGGAGTTTCCGTCCGTATGGACGGTACCTGGATCGGCACGGACGTAGCGCCGATGCTGAAGGATTTTTACGCCGGAAAGAAGGTGGATCTGTCTTCCCTGAATTTTATCAGCGACGACCCCGGTGTAATGGATTATGTAGTGATCGCGGGGCTGGTGCGCTCGCCCATGGGAAGATTCCAGACACTGTTTGCCACGGGAAAGCGCTGGTGGAACATACCGAAGGAAGAAGACCTTGCCGGCTGCAAAGCCGCTGCCATAGATCCTTTCTTCCGGGAGGAGACGCTTCAGGCGGCAAAGCTGTGCCTGGCCCGCGGGATCCCCTATGTCACCATTGACAGTCCCCATGATTCGTTCCTTCATAAAAATGCGGCCGTGAATGTGGTATCCAAAGAGTGTACGTCGGAGTATTATGCCGGCATGGCGGCGGAGGATATCATGGCGCTGATGCAGCAGGAAGCCGGTGGCCTGACCATCATCACCCAGGGAGGCGGCGATATGCTGTATGGAAGAAAAGGCCAGGAGATCCGCCGGATGAAGCCCTTCCCGGTGGAGGTAAGGAGCACCCTGGGCGCGGGCGACACTTTTAAGGCCGGCTGCGTATACGGCCTGCTGCATGGTATGAGCGATGACGATCTGGTGCGTTTTGCCAGCGCCTGCTCCGGCATCGCGATCTCCCGGTTCCCACTGCCTCTGGATCCGCCGAAACTTAAGGAAGTTGAGGCTTTGATCCGCGGATAAGGAATCATAAGGAAAGAGAGGATATGACCTATGCTTCGGCTGAGGCCCTATAAGGCATGCGACGCGGTGGCCATCGTTTCCTGGATCGGCGATGAAACGGCTTTCAGAAAATGGTGCGCGGATCGGTTTGATCATTATCCGATCACGGCGGAAGACCTGAACCGGCATTACGATGCCGCCGCGTATTCGGACAGCTTTTTTGAAATGACTGCTTTCGATGAGACGGG
>CADCQD010000088.1 GCA_902803485.1 uncultured Eubacteriales bacterium
AGCCACTCCAGGATGGAGACTTCTTTGCCGTTATAAACCACGGGCTTCTTGTCCAGATCCACACGGCAGTCGTCGTTCAGCGTGGGGACCCAGGAGAAGTGGCCGTAGTACTTATAGGGCTTTCCGTCCACCGGCTCGAAATTGCCGTGAATGTCTTCAATGACGTCCCACATGGTACAGTGCACGTCCGGCGCGCCGGCTGCCTTTAAGCGGCGGTAGGTCGCCACCGGGCATTTCTCCGGCGGAACCGTGGTATCCTCTTCGCAGGTGACGAACCAGATGGGCACGTTTTTGATGTTCTCGATCTGCTCATCGGTGATGGTGTCGTCCGGAACCGCTTCGCAGACCGGGAAAGCCGCGGTCCATCTCTCCGGGAAATCCAGGACCAGACGGAGGGTCATGAAGCCGCCGTTGGAATCGCCGCCGATGTAGATGCGGTTTTTGTCGATCCCGGGGTTCTTTTCGATGAACTCGTCGATAAGGGCCAGAAGGGAGGGCGTATATTTGGTCTTCCCGTTAAATTCGATCCCGCCGGAGCCGGAATCCATCCAGAAAGTCGGGCACTGGGGCGCCAGCACATAAGCGCCGCCGAAAAGATCCTGGGCATGCTTCTGGGAAAGGGCCACCACACGGTTTGCGGAGTAGGCCGCCTTCGGATCCTGGCCGCCTTCGCCTGCGCCGTGAAGCCAGATGACCAGGGGATGCAGGCCGCCCTTTTCCTGGGGAACGAAATAGCCGTATTTCAGCGGCAGTTCTTCATAGGTGGAAACGGAATCGATCCAGCCGTAAAGATCCGGCTGACGGTTCTCGATCTTCTTGTCATAAACCAGGCCCACGATCACATCATCGCCGTCCACGATCTCTTTCTTCTGGGCGATGGTATGGAATGTGGCGACATATTCGTTGAATCTGCGGTATTCCACTTCCGCGGTCAGGGAATAGACCGGACCGAAAGCGGTCTTCAGGGTGATGTATTCGCCCTCTTCCTTTTTCTCGCCCTGAAGGTCGGAAACGTAAGCGTCCCGGATCTCGATATAGCCTTTCCGGGCAGCCTTTTCCACCTGCTCTCCCATAAATTTAGGACGGCGCTTGTTGACCATGACCGGATTGCCTTCCATGTCATATTTTTCCACATAGACCGTAAAGGTATCCTTGTCCACAGCCCCCTGTTTCAACGTCCTGCCGACGGGCAGGATGAACTCGGTTACATAAGGCCCGTTGTCAGTGACACGGACCACGGCGATATAGCCTCTTGCCATAACTGTTCTCCTTTATTTTATTATAAGGTTAAGTTCCTTAATAATCTCTTTAGCTCTGCGTTTTTACCGTCCCCGGAATTGGGCCAGGGTCAGTTGCTTTCTTTATTTCCCGTTCCGGAAATGGTTTGCGCTGTTTTTCTTATCATGGTTCCGGCAGCTATCTGATCATCAGTCAGGCTTTCCTGCTGTTTTTTCAGAATCCTTCACGGTGATTTACTTTACCAGCCGGATGCCGCCGATAAACGGAAGCTCCTTTGCCTTCCCCTGGACCACGTTGTAAATGCCGAGGACCGCAAAGACCAGGCATATGGCCTGCAGCACGTACCGGATGATCCGGAAGATCAGGCCGATAACAGGGATCGCGCCAAGAAAGCCGAATACGGCCCACACGATGATCTCAAGAACACATAAGACCGCGCCCTGGTTCACATGGAAACGGGTGAACGGGGACTGCCGGGACGAAAACAGCGGGATCAGCACCAGGATGCCGATATAGGATAAAAGCGCCATGATCTTATTGGATTCGATATCCGCGGGATCATAGACATCCGTCGTATCCGCTGTGTTGGTCAACTGGTTCAAGGTGTCATTCAGAGTGTCATTTAAGTTGTCGTTCTTTTTGTCGTTAAGATCTGCCATTTTGTTCTCCTTCCTTTGCATGTATTATTATTCAACATCAGTGCCCTTTCGGACTTTCAGTTTTTTCCCGGATCTGCACTAAAACCTTCGGCTCATACAGAAGGCAATTCCTTCCCTTTCTTAAACAGATACCAGGCGTGCACCAGGCTTTCATAGCCCCAGTCCTTCAGCCTTTCATAGGGCAGCTCATAATTCTTTTTCCGATGATGCCCTGAATACACTGCCCGGATCCAGTACTGGAGACAGGCATCGATCTCATGGAGGCTTGTATCCGTGGTGATCAGGGGAAAGTACCAGCGGCACCAGGTCAGATCATTTTCATTGTCTGCCGCAAAAAACTTGCGGTTCATGGCCCGGATCAGGCCTTTTACCGCCTGCTCGTCCGTGGCGCCTTTCCGGATCTGCCAACGCTTTATGGCTCTTGCGCGCCGCCGGATCCGGTCTTTGATCTTTTTCAGGGAAACCGGTGATATATCCACCGCGCCGTTTTCATAGGAAAAGCCCAGAAAGCTCCATTTTTCCCCGGGACCGGTCCTGACCACCTTCCCGGGATTTAAGAGAAGTCCCGCTTCCTGTATCGCCTTTTCGATAAAGGCAGCCTCCCTGTCCCGCAGTTCTTCGGTTTCGGCAAAGAGGATGATATCATCCGAATACCGCGCATACAGCACCGGATGCTTCTCCATTTCCTTATCAAGGGGGTCAAGATACAGATTGGCCAGGAAGACGGAAAACGGCGATCCTGCCATGACGCCCTTATCCATTTCCCGGACCGTGCCTTCATCCAGCACTCTCCGGTCCGTCAGGATATCCGTGAGAAGCTTCAGACAGGAAAGAAAATAGGAAAAAGCGCTTTCCATAAGGTGAAGCA
>CADCQD010000089.1 GCA_902803485.1 uncultured Eubacteriales bacterium
GCCTCATACCGGTTCCACTGATCGTTATCATAGGGTACCAGCAGCATCTTCGCGAACAGATTGCTCCAGAGCGGTATGCTGTCCGGTTCATTGCCGTTGGCGATGAGCGGCACCAGGCGGGCAGTCTCCACTTCGCTTCCGTCTACGGAGGAAAGCACGCATTTTGCGTACGCATTGCCGTCCCTGACCCAAAGTTGTTCTGTTAAGACCAGCCCCTCCTGTTCATACTTCAATTCCAGCACATCCGCCGAAGTGCTGCTTCCCAGAAAATCCGCTTCCCGCGTATCCAGGATCCTTCCATCCGCGTGATGTGCCAGCGCGTAGCCGCGGAACAGAAGCCGATCACCCTCATATAAAATGAACACGCCCTTATCATCATGTTTCCAGATCATCCCGATCTCCTTTCCGTGATGTTATCCCTTTTTTCCGAATTTCTCCTCATTCTCCTTCTGAAGCAAAGCCTTCATTTCCATCAGTGCGTCGATGTCATCCTGATCATAGGGGGTGAAATCCGCATGGAAGATCCCGTGCATCCACAGCTTTGTATCGATCCGGTCGTCATGGCTGATCCATTCCCAGACTTTCGCGATGTCAAATTCCGGCGCCGGGCCGTGGACGAAGCCGAAGAAATAGCTGCCGATGTTATACTTCTTAAACAGCGGCAAATGAGAAGGTATAAAGCTGCCCCAGGGACGGTGATGCCATTCGGTATTGATCAGCGGCCGGTCATACTGCTCCATCAGGAACTTGAAGTAAGCCTTGGTATGAAGGAGGTCCCCGTAATAATGGAACGTGATCACATCCGAAAGATCGCAGACCTCTTTTTCAATGGGATCCAGCCCGGGTTCAAAATTGTACCGGCCTTCGATCTGGTGATAGAGACCCCAGCAGTCACAGGTCAGAGGCTGGGAAACATCCAGTTCACGCAAAAGCTCAAAGAGCCGCCTGATAAACGGGAGACTCAGCATGTCCTTATTTCTCTGGGAATTGCCAGCCTCATTCCAGATATTCCAGATGGAGATGCGTGGATCGTCCTTATAACGTTTTGCAAATGCCGTTACATACGCCTCTGAAGAAGGCCAGTTAACCGGATCATCCTCCGGAAGCTCCCCTACCACGTCTTCTCCGCTGAAGCAGGAGGGACAGCAGTCACTGAACAGTACCGGCATGATGTCGATCCCATAGCCTGCGCAGAGAGCTACAAAGTCTTCATAATACGCTTCCGTCCGCTCCGGCGCTTCTTCCCATACGTCCTTGGGCGGCAGATGCATCCGGAAACTGTTCAGTCCGACGTCGGCAGCCAGCGCCACTTCCTTTCCCACGATCCTCAGAGCTTCTTCATGCTTATCCGGCATGTAAAGATCATTTCTTTTCAAAAACCCGGAAAGGAAATTGCAGCCGTTGATATAGGGGCGGCTGTTGTACCAGTTCCAGGCCTCTTCTCGTGTCCATTGTCTTTTCATCTGATGCTCCTTTCAGTCCTGTTTTTATTCTCTTCAAGGCAGATTTCTTCCGCTGCCGGCACTCGGAAAACCGCGTGTTTCTCTTTTGATCATCTGTCTTCAGTATATAGAATCCGTCCGTAAAATCATAGGACAGATTCAGAGATATGATTGAAGTTTCTTTATCAGTATCCTCTAATCTTTTCTAAGAAAAGGCACTTGTGTTTTACCGTAATACTTACTATGTTATAGTTGAATAGATATGAACCGTGATTTATGCTTGAGGGCTCCGGCCGTCAGCAATAATTGTTTCAGAAAGGAGATCAGATGAAAAAAACAGTAGATTACAGCAAGATCCGCGGCTTTAACTACAGCCCCCGTATTAAGCCCGGCTCAGACAGGAATTTTTTCAACGGCTGGCTGAATTACGATCATGACCAGGTGGACCGGGATATGGGCTATGCTGAAAGACTGCGTCTGAACAGCGCCCGGGTATTCCTGGCATATCCGTCATATGTACAGGATAAGGAGCTGTTCCTGGCCAATCTTAAGGATTTTGTGCGGACCGCCTGGAAACACGGCGTTTCCACGAACCCCATCCTCTTTATGGGCTTCCGGTTCCTTGAGGAGGACTGGAAGGGCGGCTTCATGTTCCAGGGCGAGGCAGGACTCCGCCCCCTGGCAAAGTCCATTGAAGATCCCTCCTGCTGGTATCTGGGTGAAAAATATGCCGATGACGTGATCGCCGCGCTGAAGGATGAAGAAGGCCTGCTGTGGTGGGATATCGCCAATGAGCCCGGCTATACCGACAACTTTGTTACCTGGTACGATGAGGAGCCGGAGTATATGCATGATTACCAGGCGCCGCCGGATCTCGCGGTACTGAAGGAACGGCAGGAAAAGACCTGGGAGATCGTCCGCCATTTCTGCAGGTACGTGAAACAGGCAGATCCGGATCATGACATCGGCGTCGGCAATATTTATATCTATGAGACAGAACCCAGCGGAACCGCGCCTCTGGTAGACGTGATCTGCTTCCATGACTACTTCCCCACCCGGAAGCGCATGCGTGAAATGCTGGATATGGCTGTGGAGCTCGGCAAAAAATACAATAAGCCCTTAGTGAATAATGAAATGTGCTGCATCGGCCGCGCGAATCCCTATGATATGTCCATTCAGCTGCACGATGAATACGGCATCGGCTTCTATCTCTTTGAGCTGATGATCGGAGAAGGCATGTGGTCCCGGGTACACGGCGTCTTCTACGATGACGGTACCGTCCGTGATCCTTCCATCTTGGCCGCCATCATGGGCTGCTTCAGGAACCGTACGGAAACAGCCATCCGTTCCGACGTCAACCAGGAAGATTATGTAAAGCGCGCCCTGATCCTTGGCCAGCGGGTCACCGATGCCGTCCGAAACAGCAAACGGCTCTTCAACCCCAATGTGGGCGTCGAGGACGTACTGGAGGTTGCGGAATACGCGGCGAACCTGCTGGAAGGCGGCGAGCTGGTTCCCATGGCTTACCCGCCCACGGCTAAGATCGCTTCCATGAGAAGAAGGAATGACGTGGACATCCAGGAAGCCCTGGATTACATGATGGAGCTTCTGGATACGCTGAAGAAGAGCTGTCACGTGATCGAATCCGAATAACCGTGAAACAGCGCCGGCGCATGAGAAATGCCAGGCATTTCTCATGCGCCGCTTTTTTCACTTATTGCAATACAGATCTCCCAGGATCTGGAATGCCGAGGCGGGCCAGCTGCCGTCCATGGCGGCTGAGGGATAATAAGGAGTGTCCGGGCGGATCAGGCCGTCGCAATACGCCTTTGCGGCCTTCTTTGCCAGTTCCACCTTGCCGCACCGGTAAAGACCGTCTGTCACCAGAATGCTGTCCGGCGGGATGATGCCTCCGTTTCCGAAAGCCAGCTTGTTGAATTCCCTGCTGGTCATCCGCTGGGATACCAGTCCCTGGGGCGTCAGATAGCCGTTGCCTTCTGTAAGGTCCTCCGCCATCCGGTCAATGATCTCCTGCGGAAGCCGGTGCCCAAGTACCAGGACCCGGTAGAATATCAGGGATTCTCCATCCACCACCTCATGTGTGCCGGATCTTCGTCCCACAAAACGCTCCCCGTTCCAGAATACGCGGATCATATCAATGATCAGCTTCTTGCTCTTTTCCTTCCAGATCTCCCCTTCACTGCTTCTTCCAAGAATATCCGCGATGTCACCCAGCTTCTCGTATAACAATGCCAGGAACGCCATCAGATCCGGAAGTTCCACCTTATAGTGTTTTTTGAAGAGCGGGCTGTCGTCATTGCCGGATTCGTCTCCATGCTCGTACTGCGGGATACCGTCCTGATCATCGTCCCGGTATTTCATGAACCATTCCGCCCATTTGACGTAACCTTCATACATATAGATCAGTTTGTCCCTTGGTACATCCGTACTGAAATCATGCTGTTCCATCAGGATCTCCAGTGCCCAGCCCTGGATGGGCGGCTTAAAGGCATTATACACGCCCCGGGCATCATCATAGAAATCCGGAAGCTGCCCGTTTGGCGCCTGCATATCCAGCTGGTTCAGCATCAGCTCAATGGCAAGGGGCAGATCGTTTTTCAGCGTGACCGCATTGAAGCACATCTGCCAGGAAGAGCCGATGGTCGAATTGATCATGAAGATAGACGGTCGTTTGATCAGTCCGGATGGATCCACCAGATGCGACCAGGTAACATAAGCTGCCAGCCTGCGCCCCTCCGGATATTCAGGAAGCTCCGGCTGCAGCGCGAGAAAACTCTCCCAGTCGGCTTTCACGTCTGCGAGCGCCTTTTCGTATGAGGGATACTCCTGCCTGACCGTGCCGCTGTACATGGATTCATCCACTGCCAGCAGAAACCCGCCATTCTCATCCGGCTGTACCGCCGCCCTGACCAGAGGTGTAGAGAAGGATTCCCATTCCCAATCCGCCTTGACGTCCAGATCCCCCTTCAGCGGGTTCAGCACCAGGGAACATCTTCTCCTAAAGTTCGCCTCCCAGGCTTTTCCTTTACGCCGGCGCATGGAGTCGTGGGGAGGCATGTTCTTTTCCAGCTTCAGCCCCAGTCCGTTTTCACCCCTGATCATCATCAGCGACGGGTCCGCGAAGCAGATCCGGATCTTTCCGTAAGCTGTCGTTAACGTCAATTCTTCCGCTGACGTATGCACCGCAAAGCCGACCTTTTCCCCCTGATAGCAGGGAGCGATGCGGAACAGATCATTACCGTTATTCGGCGGATCCGGAATATTTCCGCGGCGTGTGCCGATGTACAGTCTGCTGGTCTGGTATGCCATCGTGCTGCGCTTCAGCGCGCTGGGACTTACATAAATGCCGAAGTAAGCGCCGCGTCTTGTAAAAGCCAGGCCGCCGGCAAGATCAAACAGGCTTTTCTTTGCCGGATCCGTTGAAAAACTGGTATCTGAAACAGCGGTAAAACGCTTACGGATGAACTTTGCTTCTTCGATCTCATCCGCCATAGCGATGGCATAGTCCGCATAAGAGATCATGCTCTCGCCAAAGGAATTCAGAATTTTAATATCTCGCCCGAGATTATATCTGCCGGTACGTTCACCATCCGGTAAGAAAGATGCCGCGGGGCTGAAATAGGTCCAGTTCACGCCGCTTTTCTGAAGCTCTTCAAAGGCTTCCGCCATATTTTCAGGCACTGCGCGGAAGGCTTCCGGAATGTCCTCCAAAACCTTCCGGCTCATCGTTCCATCGGTATATAAGCTTCCTGCGCCGCCCACGACTAACAGCCGTACTTCCGGAAGCGGTTCCAGGATCTCAGTCAGATGCCGGAGAGAACTGACGTGCAGCTTCTCCTTCCCGGGTCCCTGGGATGCGGTACCGAAAGCATCCACCACCGCGTTAAAACCCGCAAGATCCTCTGTATTTAAATCAAAAAGATCCTTTTCCAGTGCTTTTACACCATCCGGAAGCCGATGTCCGGATGACGGCCGGATGATTCCTGTCACATCCATCCCCCGGCTCAGGCACTCGGAAGCGATTCTGCTTCCGGCCTTCCCCGCCGCTCCGATTACCGCGATCTTCATATGATCCTCCTCTCCGATTCCCGCAATACTTCCTGCGCGAAGTATCGCATCTTACTATACGCCGGCCACATATGTCAAACTCGTCAGACACGGTTGCCATTTCCGTTAGAACACACATGGCGCGTAAACCTAAAAGAGCTGCGGGCATATTTTCTGCCTGCAGCTCCTTACATGTATGAATGATTCTCAGCAGATTTCTTTTATTTCACAAGTTTCTCCCGACGGCTTCCATTCA
>CADCQD010000090.1 GCA_902803485.1 uncultured Eubacteriales bacterium
GGAGATCCGGGACGTGCTGATTTCCGGCGGGGATCCGCTGACACTGTCTACGGACCGGCTGGAAGAGATCATCCGCCGTCTCCGGGAGATCCCCCATGTGGATATCATCCGGATCGGGACCCGGATCCCGGCATGCCTGCCCATGAGGATCGACGATGAGCTGCTTTCCATGCTGAAAAAGTACCAGCCCATCTGGATCAATACGCACTTTAACCATGTGAATGAACTGACGCCGGAGAGCGAAGCCGCCTGCGGCAGGATCGTGGACGCGGGCATTCCTTTAGGAAACCAGTCGGTCCTGCTTCGGGGGATCAATGATACCCCGGAAAAAATGAAAGCGCTGCTGCTGCGGCTGGTCCATGCCCGGGTCCGTCCTTATTATCTGTACCAGTGTGACCTGACCTGCGGGATCGCCCATTTCCGGACGCCGGTGGAGACCGGGATCCGCATCCTGCACGCGCTGCAGGGCAATATTTCCGGCTTTGCCATTCCGAAATTCGTGATCGATGCTCCGGGCGGCGGCGGGAAGGTGCCGTTTAATTACCAGTATATGATCAAACATGACGCGCATGAGATCGTATTTGAAAACTATCAGGGAAAGATCTTCCGTTATCCGGAACCGGATCTTCACGCACATGACGGAAATGAGGAGGAGCCATGTTTGAACTGAAAAAGATATTCCGTTATCCGGAAGACCGGGACGCGCGTTCCGAGGAACTGCTGAATTTCGCCCTGGATCACGTACCTTATTACCGGGAACACTGGAGACAGTATGATCCCGGGAGAAACTGCCCCATCGACGAACGTTTTGCCGCCATGCCGATCCTGACGAAAGCGGATATGAGAAAATACTTCCCTATAGGAGCTGTACCGGATGGTATGGACGTCCGGCAGGGCCTGGAGGAGGATGAGATCGAGTACACATTCACCAGCGGCACAACAGGAGACAAGGTCATTAATCTCTGGCACCAGCCCTGGTGGCACGCGTCGGAAATGGCATCATGGCAGCTGAATGATCATCTGGCGAAGCTGACGTATCCGCCCAGGCAGGCCACTCTGGCCAGTTCCCTGAATGTGGGTATCAGCTGCGAAGAGGATCTGCCCATGGATCACCGGATCATGGGGAATCTTCTGTACCTGAATGAAAAAGCAAATATCATCTGCTGGAAAAAGTCACATTTCGCCCGGATGGCGCAGGAATTGAACAGCTACCGGCCCACGGTGCTGGAAGCAAATCCTTCGCTTCTCGCGAAGCTGTGCTACTGGGCGCTGGATAACGGCATAGAGATCGCTTCTCCGGACGTGATCACGTTCACGTATGAGCTTCCCTCCGCCATGCATCTCAAGGCGATCCGGCAGGTGTTTCAGTCACCGCTTGTCAGTTCCTACGGCACCACGGAAACCGCGTTTGTCATGGATACCTGTGAAAAAGGCAGGTATCATGAGAACCTGAAATATAACCGGATCGAATATCTGCCGCTGAAGGAAGAATACGGCGGTCCGGATCTGGGACGTCTGGTGGTATCCACCTTCGGGAATCCCTGGGCCTGCATGCTCCGTTTTGACGTAGGCGACCTGGTCCGGATCAGCAGAGACGGATGCAGCTGCGGCCGGGAGGAAGGCTTCATTGCGGAGAGTATTGAAGGCCGGGTGACGAACTCGACCTTTACTCCTGACGGCCGGCTGGTGACTACAGCGATGATCGACCGCAAGGTCAGCAGGATCCCGGATCTCAGGGAATACGACCTGAGCCAGACGGACCGGGAAAGCTATGTTCTGAAGCTCGTGACGGCAGGAAAACCGGAGGACGCAAAGGAACAGGGATATGAAACGCTTCGCGCGATATACGGAGCGGAAGGGAAATACACGGTTGAGATCGTGGACGAACTTCTGCCGGGTCCTGCCGGGAAATACCGCAGGACGCACGCGGAATTCGAGTTTGATGAATGGGCACTGAGCTGAGGAAAAAATGTCAAAGAAAAATGTTTATCTGATCGCGGGACACGGGGAGAATGACTGGGCATATGTTCAGGACGCGGTGAAGTCCCTGGGAATAAAGAATCCCGCTGCCGCGCATATCGGAACAGCCAA
>CADCQD010000091.1 GCA_902803485.1 uncultured Eubacteriales bacterium
CCGCGTAAAAGAAGAGATCGCATCCCAGGTCAGAAGTGATCTGACGGCCCGGGTAACCGCGGATGTGGAACAGCAGATCCTGATGCAGCTTCTGACAGATGATATGAAGGAGCAGGCCATCCTTACCGGCGTGGAACTGTTGTTTCCCGCGGCGTACGCGCTGGCGGAATATACCTATCTGGATACTTATGTAAATGAAGCCTATCCTGCCGCGTACGCAGCTGCGGAAGCAGAGTACCTGGATGCTTATGTGAATGAAGCTTATCCGGCCGCTTACACGGCCGCGGAAGCCGCGTATCTGGAAACCTATGTAAATGAGGCGATGCCGGCGGCCATGGAAGCCGCTATGGCGGGAGAAGAATATCAGCAGGCCCTGGACGCCGCGTACCAGCCTGCGCTGCAGCAGGCGCTGGATGAAAATCTTCAGGCTGCTGTCGATGAAGCCTTCCCCGGAGCGCTGGAAACCGCAATGGCGGAAAACTTCCAGGCTGCAGTGGACGCTCAGTATCCGGCTGCGCTGGAACAGGCGATGCAGGGTTTTGACGCGCTGGTGGACGAACAGTATCAGGCGGTGATCGGCGGAGTGATCAATGAAAATCTGAATAAGACCGTTGACGAAAAACTGCCCGATGTCCTTCAGGAAGCGATGGACGAAAATCTGGAAAAAGCCGTAGAGGAAAAGTACCCGGAAGCCCTTCAGGAAGCCATGGACGCGCATTTCAGGGAAAGCGCGGATGAACTGATCCTTGAGGAGACAGGAAAGATCCTGCCGGATAAGATCAATGAAGTTTATGAGGAACAGCTCAGGGAGACTATGGAAGGATCTGAAGACTGGCAGTGGTATATCCTGAACCGGAATTACCAGCCGTCCTATGTGGAATACCGGAGCATCTCAGAACAGATGGACCAGATCGCCATTCTGTTCCCCTTATTCTTTTTCTTCGTAGCCGCGCTGGTCTGCTTTACAACTATGACGCGTATGGTGGATGAACAGCGGGTGCTTATCGGTACATATAAAGCGCTGGGGTATTCCTCGTTTTCCATTGCGCTGCGCTATATCCTCTACGCCCTTACGGCGTCGCTTCTGGGAGGCGCGGCTGGAAGTGTGATCGGGATCCTGACATTCCCGGCCGTCATCTTTAATGCCTGGGGGATCGCGTACCAGATGCCGCAGATGATGCAGGCAGAGCATCTGCCGCTGATGATCATATCCGTCCTTTCGATCACGGGCGTTGTGGTATTCGCGGCCATAATGGCCTGTGCCAGAGAACTTCGCGCAAAGCCCGCGGAACTGATGCGTCCGAAAGCGCCGAAGATCGGCAAAACCGTGTTTCTGGAACGGATCGGTTTTATCTGGAAACGATTGTCCTTTACGGGAAAGGTCACAGTCAGGAACATTTTCCGCTACAAAAAGCGCTTTTTCATGACACTTGCAGGCGTGGCCGGATGTACGGCGCTTCTGATCACCGGTTTCGGGATCTCGGATTCGATCCGGGCGGTGGTACAGACACAGTTTGATGAGATCTTCCGGTACCATACCTCCATGACCGTGAAGGCAGGAACAGACCCCGTGATCCGGGAAGAACTCAAGGACGCGCTGGAGGATCTGGAGGATTTTTCTGATACCGCTTTCGTGTACACCGCGTCTGCGCTCGCGAACCTGTCGGAAAAGAAAAATGAAGGAAGGGATGATCTGGAGATCAGCATCACGATCCCGGAGAAAAACAACAGTTTTGACCGTTTCGTCCTGATGCGGGATCCGGATACAAAAGAAGTCTTTTCCATCAAAAATGAAGGCTGTTTTGTTGCAAAGCGGGCAGCTGATGAACTGGGGCTTTCGGCAGGAGACAGCTTTTATATTGAAACCAATGAAGGTGTCCGCAGGGAAGTAAAGATCGCGGGCCTTCTTGAGATGTACGTAGGCTATCCGGTATTTATGAATATGGATTATTACAGTTCCGTATTCGGCAGCCGGCCGGAGTATAACGCAATGTACGCAAAAAACGCGGAGGGCACGGATGAAGCCGCGCTCGGGAAAATGCTGATGGAAATGGAAGGGGTATCCGGGGCCGCGTTTACCTCGAAAAATATCGCGACCATTAATTCCATGATCGACGCCCTCGGAATGATCACTGTGGTTTTGATCATATCGTCGGCTCTTCTGTCCTTCGTGGTCCTGTACAATCTTTCAAACGTCAATATTTCAGAACGCCTCAGAGAGATCGCCACGATCAAGGTGCTGGGCTTTTACGATAATGAAGTCAACGCCTATATCAGCAGGGAGACTGTCGCGATCACGGTCCTCGGCGCGCTGGCGGGCCTGGGGCTCGGTGTAGTGCTGCATCATACCATCATGAAAATGATCGCGATGAAGACGGTGACCTTTGGCAATACCATCGAAATACCGACCTATATTTACGCGTTTTTGCTGACGATCATTTTTTCTCTGGCAGTCAGTATATTTATCAACAGGAAACTGAGAAATATCCCGATGGTGGAATCTCTGAAATCGGTGGAGTAATAAAAGGAGAAGCACCAGGTGCTGTGACACATTATGAATATGGATGAATATCTGGAAGCGAGAAAGCTGGGAGAGCGTTCCTACAGAGAAACGCTGGGCAAAGGCGGTTATCCTTATCTGCCGGCGCTCCAGGAGCTTTTGAGCCATGTAACGATCGTTTCCGAACTGAACCTCGGGACAATGGAGATCCCGGCGGACCTTATCGCCGGGACTTATACGGCAGGCAGGCGTTCAGCTTTCGCACCGAATTTCATGCCGCTTCTTTCCCGGTATTCGGAATTCGCCGGAAAGTGGCAGAGAGTATGCGAGTATCATCTGACGAAGGGGATCCATGATCCGATCCAGGCATATGAATATATGAACCGGTTCTACGTCATGGAGGGAAATAAGAGAGTCAGCGTGCTGAAGTATTACAACGCGGCCTCCGTCCCCGGCAATGTGATCCGCCTGATCCCGGAGAGAAGCGACAGCAAAGCGAACCGGGCATATTATGAATATCTGGATTTTTACCGGCAGTATCCCGAAAACTATATGTATTTTACGGAGCCGTCCTCCTATGACGCGCTTCGTTCTTATCTGGGGATCGGCAGGAATACTGTGCTGACGGAACAGGAAGGGCAGGATCTCAAGTCATTGTTTGTCCGTTTCGATCAGGCATATACGGCTCTCGGCGGAAAAAAGCTGGACAGGATCACCACGGGAGACGCAATGCTGACCTATCTCAGCTATTATGGATACCAGGAAAGCATCAGTTCACCGCCTTCGGAGATCCGGGAGAAACTGGAAAAGATCTGGACGGAGATCGAACTTAAGAATCTGCATGATTCTGTGGAACTGGTGATGGCGGAGGATACGAAAAAGAGTATGCTGGGCAGACTGTTTTCCGGTACCGGAAACCGCCAGCTGAAAGTCTCTTTTATCTACGCGAAGAATCCGAAGACTTCTTCCTGGGTCTACGCGCATGAGCTCGGAAGGCAGCATCTGATCGAAGCGTACGGAGATGAGATCGTAAGTACCGTATATCAGGACGTGGATCCGGCTGCGGATATTGATGACGCGCTATGTGATGCCGTGGAAGGCGGCGCGGACGTGGTTTTTGCAACGTCACCCCGGTTCCTGAACGGAAGCCTCCGGGCGGCGGCCAAATATCCGGATACGCGGTTCCTGGTCTGCGCGCTGAACTCCGCGCACCGCCTGATCCGCACCTATTACGCCAGAAGCTATGAGGCAAAATTCGTCCTGGGCGTGATCGCGGGGTCTTTGGTGAAAGGAAATGAGATCGGGTATCTTTCGGATTATCCGACAGTGGCCGGCATCGCGAATCTGAACGCCTTTGCCCTAGGTGTCCGTATGGTACGTCCGGATGCCCGGGTCCATGTGCAGTGGTTCGGCGTCAAAGGCGCGGATCCCATGGCGTATTTCAAAGAAAACCAGATCCGGATGATCTCCGCCAGGGATCTGACCAATCTCAGCGATCCGGACCGGGAATTCGGCCTGTATATGGTGAATGAAGACGGAAGCCGCGCCAACCTCGCGATGACGGTCTGGAACTGGGGAGTTCTGTATCAGAAGCTGATCGAAAGCATTCGTGACGGCAGTTTCGGAGATGTGGAGAAGAATTCTGGAAACCGGGCATTGAACTACTGGTGGGGCATGAGCTCCGATACCATCGACGTTTTTCTTTCCCAGAATGTGCCGGGAGAAACGGTGCGTCTGGTGGAATTTATCAAGAACGCGCTCCGGGACCGGACGCTGAGGCCTTTCCAGGGACTGATCCGCGCGCAGGACCGGGTGATCCAGAGCGGAGAATCTGATGAACTGCAGCCGCAGGACATCACACATATGGACTGGCTTTTGGAGAATATCGTCGGGAGGCTTCCGGAAATGGATGAACTGACTCCGGAAGGACGGGATTACGTCATGCTGCAGGGTGTGACAGAGCAGGATGAGGACGGGGAAGAGGAATGAAAATACTCGTTGTTTCTGATAAGGAATCCAGAAAGATCTGGGATTTTTATGAGCCGGGAATGCTGTATCCCTATGACCTGATCCTTTCCTGCGGAGATCTGAATCCATATTACCTTCAGTTCCTTGCGACAATGTCCCGGGCGGAGGTGCTTTATGTGCACGGGAATCATGACGAGAAATATGAAAAGATCCCGCCGGAGGGCTGCCGGCCCATTGATGATATGATCTATAATTTCCGGGGGCTGAGGATCCTTGGCCTGGGCGGCTGCATGCGCTATAAGGACGACGCCAGGCATCAGTATACGAATAAGGAGATGGACAGGCGGATACGGAAGCTCCGTTTCAGCCTGAAAAGAAACCACGGCTTTGATATCCTGCTTGCGCACGCGCCTGCGGAAGGCCTGAATGACGGAAGCGACCTTCCTCATAAAGGCTTTGAAGGTTTCCGGCGGCTGATGGATGAATATCATCCCATGTATTTTCTGCATGGACACGTACACAAAGATTACAGTGACGGATATAAAAAGGAGAGCCGGTACGGCGGCACCATAGTGATCAACGCCTATGAGACCTATGTACTGGAGATCCCGGATCCGGAACCCGTAAAGGAACGCCGCTTTTTCCGAAGAAGAGCGGAAAGGAACGAATGAAAACAGCCTGCCGGATCAAGGCAGGCTGTTTTCATTCGTTAAAATTCCGGTCAGAATACATTCGGCCGGAAGAGAGAGCGGACTTTGCCGACGATCTCCACATGATCCGTAATGATGGGATCCATGGCCGGATTATGCGGCTGCAGCCGGAAATGGCCATGTTCCTTGTAAAAGGTCTTTACAGTGGCGGAATCATCGATCATCGCGACAACGACTTCTCCGTTTTCCGCAGTGGACTGGGATTCCACGATCAGAAGATCATGATCCAGTATCCCCGCGTCGACCATGGAGTCTCCGTGGACCTCCAGGCAGAAAAGATCCGCGTTTGTTTTCGGCAGATATTCCGCCGGAACAGGAAAGTAGCTTTCAATGTTTTCTTCCGCGAGAACCGGTTCGCCTGCGGCGACCCGGCCGATCACCGGTACGGATACGGTCTCCGTACGGGCCATCTGGAAGGATTCATCCAGGATCTCTATGGCTCTGGGATGAGTGGGATCCCGGCGGATATATCCGTTTTTCTCCAGTGAGTTCAGATGCGCGTGCACTGAAGAAGTAGACTTCAGATGCACAGCCTGGCAGATCTCGCGTACTGAGGGCGGATAACCCTTAAGAAGAGTTTCGCTCTCCATATATTTCAGAATCTCGCGCTGTTTATCTGTGATCTTTCCGTTAGGCATGGGATCCTCCTAAATCTTTTTATAACCGGATTATAGCACACCTGTTCGAAAAAAGCAAACAAAAGTTCGATTGAACTTACTGGATCAGCGTGATCTGATAACCGCTGTTCAGGATATGGTCCAGAAGGCCGGGGATCATGTCGACCGTGGAATTATTCACGGTATGCAGGCAGTAGACCGCGTTGGGATGCAGTTCATTTTTCATGGTCTCGAGGAACGCCGCCGTATCAATGGCTTCGGTCGCGTTATAATCCGGATAGCTCGAGCTGAAGAAGACCACGGTATATCCCATCTGTGTCATGAGCGCAAGAGACTGTTCGGAATACGCGTCATAGCCGAAATAGTATTTGGACATCGTATAGTGAAACATCTCTTCAACAGCCTGCTGCAGATCCATGGCATCCTGCTGCTGGTCCGCGATATCGCTGTGGGCGATGCCGCCTTCCGGAAGATGATACCCCAGGCTTCCGATCTCATGACCTTCTTCGATCATCCGCGCGATCAGGCCCTGATTCTGGGCTGCGTAGTAATAATCGATAAAGAATGTCGCCTTGACACCGCGCGCAAGGAGATGATTCAGGATCAGCTCCGTATTCCGCCCGTTTTCCGCAGTCAGAAGGAAGATCAGAGATACGGACTTGTCACTGCCGCCGTTGAAGATCCGGACGTTCTTATAATGCTCCGTCAGATCCTGGGAAAGGGCAGTCAGGAGTACCGGCCGGTTCTGCTCATCGCGTTCACCTGCTGAATGGAATGCGGTGACTTCACTGGAATAGAGGTTCCGGATCTGATCCAGTTCCTCTGAAGACAGAAGATGGATATTGCCGGCGGCAGGCTCGGGAAGAGTGGCAGGTTCCTCAGACGAGGGCTCTGTTTCTTCCTCCTCAGGCGCGGTTTCAGATGCGGGCGGCAGGGTCTCTACCGGTTCCTCAGGTCCTTCTTCTTCCGAAGCAAAGGGATCTTCTTCTTCAGTATTCGAACCGGACGGCTTGATCTCGCCGCGGCCGGTCATGCCGGCGATCGAGAAACCGGCAAAGATCGCGAATCCGGCGGCCGCGAGGAAAACTACGCACGCAATCAGCCAGAGCCTTTTTTCTGTCTGCATGGGATACCTCCTTTGCCGCGTACAGCGGCATAATAACACACAATTCCCTTTAGTAGAGAATAGCACAGCGCATACTGATTGTCAAACTACGGAATGCGCCGGATCCCGCGGATATCCGGGACGGCCATCATGGAATAATTGGTGTGATAGATCACAAATCCCGGTTTCCCTCCGGGAGTCCTTTTCACCTCTTTTTTCCGGACGTAATCGATCTCCGCCTTGTCATTTTCGCGGAGCGAGGAATAATACGCGGCCAGCGCGGCGCCTTCTTCATACGTCCGGTCCGGCACTTCCCGGTTTCCGGTCCTGATGATCACATGGGAACCCGGCGCGTTTTTCGCGTGCATCCAGATATCCCCGGGGGCAGCCATCCGGAAAGTCAGTTCATCATTCTGAAGGTTATTCTTTCCTATGTAGATGTCAAAACCGTCAGAGGACAGGTAATGATAGGGCTGTGAGCGGACAGCGCCGGAACGCCTGGATCTTGCGGAGGGTGCTTTCAGAAAGCCGGCTTCCTGCATTTCTTTCCGTATTTCCTGAAGATCCTCCGTGTTTTCCGCGATTTCCAGCGAATGGAGGATCTGGCGCAGTTCATCCACTTCTTCCTTTGTAGAAACCAGCTGCTGAGTCAGTGCCGCGTGTGTGCGCTTCAGCTTTCCGTACCGGTCAAAATACCGGTTCGCGTTATCCCGGATCGAAAGATCCGGGTCTGTCGCGATCCGGACTTCTTCTCCGGTCTCCCAGTCTGTAACAGAAACACTGGTTTCACCTACAGGCAATTGGTAGGAGTAGGCCTGCAGCAGTTCGCCCTGGTGGCGGATCATGTCCCGCTTTTCCGTATCTTTCAGCTGCTTTGTCTGAAGATCCAGCTTTCTGACCGCGCGTTCCAGAAGAGTCTCCGCGGTTTTCCTCAGTTCCTGCGAATGCTTACGGATCCCGGTCTTCAGGTTTTTATCTTTATAATAGGCTTCCAGAAGCGCGGAGACCGAAGGATAGGGAACCACCGTACAGCCGGGCTTCCCCGCAAAGCCGGGAAGCGGCATGGCGGAGAAAGCGGCGGCGCTTCCGGATGGATCCAGCGCGAGCACCGGATGATATCTGTTTTCACGAAGATCATCGACATAGGAAAGAAAGACACGGGCGAAACGTTCTTTTTCCGAAGGATCCAGCGCGGAAACATACGTATCTCCGGAAAGACCCTGCGAAAGAAGCAGTTCTGAAGCCGCGCTTTTGGAAAAACCCGTGTAGTGGTCTGCGATCGCCTCCGCCAGCCGGTCATTCGGCATAAGAGCGCCCAGGAAACCTTCGTAAGTTTCGTCCAGAGGCTCGCGTTTTTCCTGGGTCTCCGGAATAAAATATCGTTCTCCGGGAAGGACGGTACGAACTGAACTGATGCTGCTCGGGACTCTCCGCACCGCGTCCAGGATCCTGAGCGAATCGTCGGTAAAGATGATATTGCTGTGCTTGCCCATCAGTTCCGCGATGACATAATGGGTACAGATATCTCCGTATTCATCCGGATGCTCAAAGGAGAACCGGAGGATCCGCTCGGTACCCGGCTGCGTCACGTCCTTCAGGCGCGCGCCTGAAAGATGTTTTCTCAGGAGCATGCAGAAGGCCGGCGCCTGATCCGGCGCCGGTTTGGTATCTTCCGTCAGGTAAACCAGAGGAAGAGAAGCGTTAGCGGACAAAAGCAGCCGTTCGGATCCGGCAGCCGTACGGAAGGTGAAAAGCAGCTCCGTACTGTCTGTCTGCTGGATCTTTGTGACTCTGGCGTCCTGAAGGCGGGTGCCGAGTTCGTGCCGAAGGGCACGGACCATAATTCCGTCAAATGCCATGGGAGCCTGCCGTTTCTTATGAATACAGGATCAGCGCGATGAACACCAGGGGTTCTTCACCGCAGTTTACGAGGCCGTGGGTCTCTCCGTCGCTGCATACCGCAACGTCCCCGGGCCCGACCATAACTTCCGTGCCGTTGTCATTATACTTTCCGCATCCGGAAAGAAAATAGAAGATCTCATTATCGCCTTCATGGGTATGGGTGCCGATGGAATTTCCCGGCTGCACCGTCATCAGGTTGAACATCCGTCCTTTACCGTACATTTCGTCTGCGCCGTTCAGCAGCTTCTTCATTTCTGTTTCTCCGACGCCGCTGCGGATGCATTTCATTTCCACGATCTGCGCATCAGGTTTTCTGATCATTTTTCTGTCCTCCGTCCGTAGGATTTTAGTATCTGATGACAGTGTATCACAGACTTTCGGGATTTGATACAAAAACATGGGCCTGTCCCGTATTTTTTTGCACGGCAATGACAAAACGCATTCGGGATATAATATAAAAACTTGTTTTTTTATCGGCCGTCCGTTGACATGTTTTATCCGATATTATATAATCTACAAGTTGAAAAAAAGAAATTGCAATACCACGGAGGGATTATGGGAAGATATTTCGGTACAGACGGTTTCCGGGGAAAAGCAGGTGTGGATCTTACTGCGGAGCACGCGTTTAAGATCGGCCGTTTCCTCGGATGGTATTATAAGAAGGATCATCCGGAAGGTGAAAGCGCGAGGATCGTCATCGGCAAGGATACCAGGCGTTCTTCATATATGTATGAGAACGCGCTGGCTGCCGGGATCACGTCATCAGGCTCCGACGCGTATCTCCTTCATGTGACTACGACGCCCTGTGTCAGCTATATTACAAGGACGGAAGCCTTTGACTGCGGTGTGATGATCTCCGCGAGCCATAACCCTTATTCGGATAACGGGATCAAGCTGATGAACCGGGAAGGGGAGAAGATGGATGACGACCTTCAGGACGCCCTGGAGGATTACCTGGACGGAAAACGGGAAGAGATCAGCTTCGCGAGCGGCGCGGACATCGGAAAGACCATTGACTTCTATTCCGGAAGAAACCGCTACATCGGATATCTGACGTCCATTCCCACCCGTTCATTCGAGAACTGCAAGATCGGCCTGGACTGCGCGAACGGTTCCTCCTGGATGATCGCGAAAGCCGTATTTGACGCTCTGGGCGCGAAGACCTATGTCATCAATGATGAGCCGGACGGCCTGAATGTCAACAGGGACTGCGGCTCCACACATCTGAAAGCGATCAGCGCGTATGTAAAAGAAAACCGTCTGGATTTCGGTTTTGCCTTTGACGGCGACGCGGACCGCTGCCTCGCCGTAGATGAAAACGGTGAAGAGGTCAACGGCGACCATATCATGTACATTGCCGCGAAATACATGAAGAAAAACGGGCTGCTTCCGTCGAATACCGTGGTCACCACCGTGATGTCCAATTTCGGCCTGTACAAAGCCCTGGACGAGCTGGGGATCAGATATGAAAAGACCAAGGTGGGAGACCGTTATGTATATGAAAACATGAAGGAATTCGACCACATGGTGGGCGGCGAACAGTCCGGACATATTATCTTCCGGAAATACGAGCATACCGGGGACGGCCTGGTAACAGCCGTGATCCTGACCAGCATCCTGATCGATACGCATCTGCCGCTTTCTTCACTGAAGGCCGGTATGACGATGTATCCGCAGGTCCTGAAGAATGTGGAAGTGGATGATAAGGAAAAGACGCTCCAGGATCCCGCGGTCCTCGCCGCAGTGGCGCTTGCGGAAAAAGAACTCGGAGACGGAGGCCGTGTGCTTCTGCGCGCCTCCGGAACAGAGCCGGTACTGCGCGTCATGTCGGAAGCCGGAACGAAAGAGATCTGTGAACAGCATGTGGACGCGATCATTGACGCTATGCGCGCGTCCGGGCATCTGATCCGCGTCAGATAAGGAGAACGGCCATGTATAAAACCCCGGATCTGTATGATTTTTCACATATTTATCCCCGCGCGGCGGAATACCTTCAGAGCTTTACGTACCCCTGGGAAGCGCTGGCCGGGATCAAACAGCTGATCCTTGAGATCGGAAGCACCCTTCCGGAGGATGAGTTTGATCATCCGGCAGAGGACGTCTGGATCGCGAAGGACGCGCATGTTTTCCCCAGCGCGTATATTGCAGGCCCCTGCATTATCGGACACGGAACGGAAGTCCGCCACTGCGCGTTTATCCGCGGCTCGGCCCTGGTGGGAGAGAACTGTGTGGTCGGTAATTCCACGGAACTGAAAAATGTGATCCTTTTTGATAATGTGCAGGTACCGCATTATAATTACGTAGGAGATTCGATCCTTGGCTACAAGTCCCATATGGGGGCAGGATCCATCACGTCCAATGTGAAAAGCGATAAGAAGCTCGTGGTCGTGCATAACGGAACGGAGAACATCGAGACCGGGCTGAAGAAGTTCGGCGCCATGATCGGGGATCATGTGGAGGTAGGCTGCGGAAGCGTGCTGAATCCCGGAACGGTGATCGGCCGGATGTCCAACGTCTATCCGCTTTCATCGGTACGCGGCACAGTGCCGGAAAACAGTATTTATAAAGGAACAGGCAATATCGCGGAAAAATATTAATTCGTGAAAAGTGCTTGATTTCGGCGCGGATCTGTGATAAAGTATGTATGTTGTAATTGTAGGTTTCAGGAGTGGGCATAAAGGTCCGCTCCTTTTCATTGTGTACGGAGCGGACATGACGAAACACGAAAGTTATGAACAGAAGACGGAGGAAATGATCCTGCCTTTTCTGAAGGAGCA